>JABDDY010000084.1 GCA_013287365.1 Chlamydiota bacterium | reverse complement strand
ACTTTTGATTGCCATTGGCTCTATAGGCTCGATCATCAATTGGCTCATCTCTCCGGCTAAGGGGCTTCTTCATGCTGCTGAGTTTGGGTTTTTGCCCGCCTTTTTTCGAAAAAAAAATCGAGCCGGTGTCGCTTATAACATTCTTCTGGCTCAAGGCTGCCTTGTCACGCTCGTTTGTCTTGTCTTTTTGCTCCAGCCAACGGTCAACGCCTTCTACTGGTTCTTAACGGCACTGAGTACTGAGCTCTACATGATCATGTATCTGTTCATGTTTGCCGCGTGCGTAAAACTCCATTACAAGTTTAAGAATCGGCCTGCGGTCTTTAAAATTCCCGGCAAGAGCTTTGGGCTCTGGAAGACCTGTCTGCTCGGTACCCTCGGCTGTCTTTTGACCATTGTCGTGAGCTTTTTCCCCCCCGAAAATATCAACACAGGAGGAGCTGGGCGCTACCTCTCGATGATCGTGATTGGCAATTTGGTCACGATTAGCCCTCTTTTTCTTTTCTATAGGAGAAAAACAAAAAACCATGCATGAGAATTCTCCCCTTGAGAAGGCGCGACTTGCCTTTGTTCCCGCCTTGCCGACGCAGCTAAAGTCACTTAAAGAGCTTAAGTTTGAAAAAAAAGAGCGCTCATCTCCAGACGCAAAGGAGATTTTGCCGCTGTTCCCCCTCACTCAGGGAAGGCCACTTTTTGAGGCTAAGCAGGGCTCTTCCCGCAAAACGCGCAAACTCCGTGTGGGGGTCGTTTTTTCAGGAGGACAAGCTGCAGGGGGTCACAATGTAATAGCGGGTCTTCTCGACGGCCTTTTGCTCCTCGATCCTGAGAGTCAGCTTTTTGGCTTTCTGGGGGGCCCAAGTGGCATCATCGAGGGAAAGAGCAAACCTTTGACTAAGGAGAGTGTTGCTGCCTATCGCAACCTGGGGGGATTTGACCTGATTGGATCAGGTCGTACGAAAATCGAAACAGAGGAGCAGTTAGAAGCGGCCTTTCAGACGGTGCAAAACCTCGATGCTCTTGTGATTGTTGGAGGAGATGACTCTAACACCAACGCTGCGGTGCTCTCTGAGTATCTGCTCAAGAAAAAGAGCAAAACTTGTGTGATTGGTGTTCCTAAAACAATCGATGGTGATCTGAAAAACAGTGATGTTGCGACCTCTTTTGGATTTGACACGGCCTGCAAAACCTATAGCGAGCTCATTGGCAACATTGCAAGAGATGCCAAATCGGCAAAAAAATATACCCATTTCATTAAACTCATGGGTCGCTCGGCCTCGCATATTGCCCTTGAGTGCGCCCTTTCTACCCGGGCCAATCTCACTTTGATTGGAGAGGAGGTGGCGGCTAAAAAGATGACCTTAAGCCAGGTCGCTGAGCTTGTGGCAGATGTGGTCTGTAAGCGCGCAGACAAGGGCTTAAACTATGGTGTGATTCTCATTCCAGAAGGGCTCATTGAGTTCATTCCTGAGATTGGAGAGCTCATCGCAGAGCTGAGTCAAGATCAGAGGGCAAGTGCAGAGAAGCTCACCCCAAAGATGCGTTCTGTATTTGAGTCTCTTCCCAAAGATCTCCAGCAGCAGCTACTTCTCGAGCGAGATCCTCACGGCAATGTGCAGGTCTCGATGATTGAGACAGAAAAACTTCTCATCTATAGCACGCAAAAAGAGCTCAAAAAGCGCGGGTTTAAGGGAAAATTTGCTGCGCAAAGCCACTTCTTTGGTTATGAGGGCAGAGCGGCGCTGCCATCCAATTTTGATGCGCACTATTGCTATAGCCTTGGGGTTCTCGCTGCTCTTTTAGCTGATGAGGGGCTGACCGGATACATGACAGCCGTTGGCAATCTCCACTTACTTGTTTCGGACTGGTCTGTAAAAGCGCTTCCCATTACCATGCTGATGCATATGGAGATGCGCAGTGGCAAGCGTAAACCTGTGATCCAAAAAGCGCTTGTCGATTTGAAGGGAAGAGCCTTCCAAGCCTTTGAAAAGGAGAGAGCAGAGTGGGCAGAGAGCGATATCTATCGCTATCCCGGTCCCATCCAATTTTTTGGCGGATCTGCGCTAACAGACGCGCCTCCACTCACTCTCCAGATCGAAAATGGAAAAAATTAAGATCTACCAAAATCCGCATGTTCGAGATAGAAGGCGTACCCTGTGGGCTGCTTTTCTCTGGCTCATTGGCTATTACCGCGATCGGATTGATCCTAAGGCACCAGACAACTACACCTATCCGGCAACAAGTGCTCCCTGTGATTGGCAAAAGCCGTGGGCACTTTGGGTCAACCACAGCACCTACCTGCTCTCCGTGCAGGGGCGCCACTTCCTCACCGATCCGATCTGGAGCCGGCGCTGCTCTCCTTTGCCCTTTTTAGGCCCTACGCGGCATCATAAGCCTGGGATTGCCCTTGAAGAGCTGCCCAAGGTGGACTATGTGCTCATTAGCCATAACCATTACGACCATCTCGATCTAGCCTCCGTGCGAAAACTCCACTCCCTCTTTCCACAGATTATCTGGTTTGTTCCGGAAGGGGTAGCCTCCTGGTTCAAGGGTCTTGAGATTTCTCGCGTTGTGGAGATGAAATGGGGAGAGCAAAGCGAAATAGCTCCTGGGTTTAGAGTCATCAGTGTCCCAGCGCAGCATTTTTCAGGGCGATGGACGCTGAACT
>JABDDY010000083.1 GCA_013287365.1 Chlamydiota bacterium | reverse complement strand
CGGTCAAATAATGGAGAAGGGTATCGGTGTTAAATTCTGACAAATGACCATTAACGAGCATAGAGACTTTGGACTGTTTGATCCCAAGCTTTTTTGCCACTGCATGCTGTGTTAGGCCGCTTTTTTCTATCAGGGCGCTTACCTCATCTAGAAGCTCAGATCTAGCAACGAGTTCCCCTGCATCTTTACGCTTAATTGCGGCAAAGATATTTTCTTCGTCGACTTCGTAACCTGTTTCTTTTTCCCCGCTCATTTTTACTCTCTTTCCAGTCCCTGGATTGTGATATTTTTCTATTTAAAATCACAGCTGTTTGTTGTAAGCGTGTTACATCCTTCGAGTTGACTGGGCACCCACACCGCACCCATTGCTGCAATTCAAGGCTGTATAGACACGCGGAATCGATCCACAGCAATTGCAAATCGAGCGGCTCCTGCAAGATGCCGCCTGAGCTCCTCATCGTTTACAATGAATAGATCATGCTCATCAAGGAGAATCAGCTGCCCTACACCCTGACAGGGGTAATAGGGGAGCGCTTGGCGAAAAACGGCAAAAATTTTTTCTTTTACTTCTCGAAGTGTTCTTGCCTCATCAATCTCAACCCAAGCATCTATCGACATCTTCATCGTTTCGGGAAATTGCACATGTATTCTCATTTTTCTCCTTTGTCTCTGGTTGTTTGCTCAGAAACCATGCGAAGTTTATGCGCCTATTTTGGCTTTTTCAAGACTAAAACAGGTCATGATCCGATCAATCAAACTAGAAACTGGTTTGTGAAAAATAGAAAATGAGTTAAAAGCAGGGGAATCCTAAAACAGGGGTCACAACCTCTAAAGTAGGTTGTGCAACCCCCACTCTAACCTGAGATTTTTTATGCTTGAGGCTCTTTGCGGCAACAAAACGATTGGAAAAACACTGCTCTTTCTCTTTGTCAACGGCAAGTGCTATGGCACGCAGCTCCGCAGACATTTAGGAAATGCCCTAACTCCAATCCAAAAGGCGCTGGGACGCCTTGAGAAGGGAGGGGTGATCTGTAGCTATTATGTGGGCAAAACTAGACTCTATGAGCTCAACCCCGCATTCCCTTTGCTCCATGAACTCGAGCAATTGCTGAAAAAAACATACACCCTGCTGCCTCCCGCAGAGAAAAAGATCTACCTCGCTGTGCAAGAAGAAAAGTCGGCAAAAGAGCTCGTCTCTGCCAATCGGGGAGAGGTGCTTCACAAATTTTGGCAAAAGCTCTCTTTGCTTAAGGCATTTGATTTTCACGCAAAAAACAGCGCTGACCCTCTTTCAAGCGGCAAAGGCAAGGGAGAGGTGACTCTATCCAAAGAGGGCGATCTTGCACTTGTTTTTACAGAGAAAGGGGTCTGGGAGAAGGGGATGCACTTTAGCAATGTCTTTCGCTGGACCATTGACCGCAGACAGCAACTCGTTTCTTTAGAACACCTTCGCAAGGGGCCCGACCATCCCGTTTTCCTCTTTCACCTGACCCCCTCTGGCCTCCATAGCCTCACATCTGTTGATTCGCACCTTTGCGGGGAGGATGCCTACTTTGGGCAGATCTATTTTGATCGGCATACCTTTCGGCTCACTTTCCGCGCTATTGGACCTAAGAAAAACCAGGAGACGACCTACTACTATTCCTAAAAGAAGAGGGATGCCATCATAGAGGCCGTGAATATTCTCCCTCTCATCGCAGCCTTTCTCATGCTCTTTGCCCTTGGCGCCTATACACTGCTCCATCAATCGATGGCTACCCATCAAGAGCAGAAACACTTTGCCGGCGCAGAGCGCATTCACCTCAAGGAGATCGATGAAAAGACAAGAGCTCTTTACAAGGCCTCTCCCGGCAAGACGACCTTCCCTCTTCGCAAAAATAAAAAAGAGGTTTCAGAAGAGCCCCTTGCCCCTTACCAGTCTCCAAGAGAATCATTCAATCTACCAGAGAGCAGTAAGCTGAGCATCTACCCCCTTTTAACAGCAAAGACTCCCAGTCCCCTTTTGAGACAAACAGCTCTTAAACTCATTCAAAGCATTTATGAGAGGACCTCTCTCTACCACCCTCACCTAGAAGAGGAGATTTTAGATACGCTGATTGAGGTGGCAGGTGAGCTAGACGATGTAGAGGGGATGAGCCTGCAAGAATTTTATCCCCACCTACAAAGAGAGCAGGAGCTCTATTACAAACTGCTGAAGGGAACGCAGAGTTATAAGCTCTACACCGATGTTGGCTACCCCGCTCTTTCTGACTTTATTTGCCTCAAGAAAAGGGACAAGCCCGTTTGCATGGCCTATGCCTGCCAGGCGCTTCTAGTTGCTCTATTTGGCGATAGCTTTGCCGCCCATGTGAAGCTAAAAGAAGAGGAGCTTTGGGAGGAGCATCGCAGACATAGGCCCGCGCCCAAAGAAGAAATGCTCTCGCTTTTTCTCGATTGGGGCCCCCTAGGGAAAAATATGAGCGATTTTGACCCTCTTCTCTCCTATGACAGAGAGGAAAAGGTCTTTGAGCAACAGATTTTCTTCGATAAAAATTCGCAGATTCAGCTGCGGGTGCGTTGACACAATGTATATACGTTGGTATACACAACACAATGTAGGAGATTTTCATGACAATCACAAAAAAACTCACCAAACACGGCAATAGCTTGGCTCTAGTTATTGAACGTCCCATTCTTGAACTCCTAGGG
>JABDDY010000082.1 GCA_013287365.1 Chlamydiota bacterium | reverse complement strand
TGGTATAAATTTTCCTGGAATGAGGATTTCGCTCAGTGGTCTGCGGTCACTTGGCGCCTCTCTCTCTTGCATTTCCGGTGGAAGCTTCTCTTTGGGCGCGCGCTTGCCAATGGCTGCCATTGCTTCAACTGTATGATCCTCTGGGATCTCAAGGACCTTTCTCGCTTTTTCGTAATCAAAGCCCTCCATGCCGTGGACGACATAGCCTCTAGCCGACCCTTCAAAGGCAAGGCTCATCCAGCTAGCTCCCGTATCATAGCTGTGGGTCACACAGGGCTTGCCATTTCGATCGAAGGTCTTTTTGGAGATGACCACGATTAAAACAGCCGCATTTTTGGTCCACTGCTGGTTAAAGGGGATCATGAGATCGTAGAAGAGATTCCAATCGGGGGTCTCTCTTTTGGCGATCAGAAAACGCCAGGGCTGATTATTGAAGCTCGACGGTGCCCACCTGGCCGCTTCAAAAAGGGGAAGGAGCTCCTCATCGCTCATAGGCTCTCCTGTCATCGAGCGGGGAGACCAACGGTCGAGCAATAAGGGGTGGATGGGATGGCCCGGTTTGCGAATGGCTGTAACCTCTTTGCTAATGGCCGATTCATAGGGGTTGGAAGAAGGTGTCATAGATCTCCTTAGCTTATAAAAATGGATCTTAACTTTTAACCCTCTTTTGTCTATACCAAAAAATATGAGAATTTCCATTCTAGATGAGGTTACCCGTCATAACGTTGTTCTCTTTAGAGAGATCATGCGGAGGATGAGAAGAAGGTATGCCAAAGAGGCTGAAAACCAGCTCGCTGTTTCAGTTGACTGTCGGACGGGGGAACTTGTCTTTGAAGAGACAAAAGGTAGGCCGGAAACTAAAGAGTGGAAGGTTGTCTGGCTTAAATGGGACCCTTCTCATCACGTTCCCTTAGAGGCCGTGGAGAAGGAAGAGGCGTTCTTTACTTGCGCAGATTTTAAGCCAGAAGCTCTTTCTCGGCTCGCTGCCACGATCAAAATTCTCAATCGTGTCACCTTTGCAGTGGAAAGCGAGGCCGCTTTTCTAAGGGCACTCTCAGAGCTTGAGATCGAGGAGGAGATCGAAGATCCTCTCATTCGAAAGAGCTTTTTCAACATCGATCGGGAAAAGGCAGAAAGGCGTCTTTTGCGCGAGCCTATCGGGAGTTATTTCTTTCGCAAGGGAGAATTTGCCGAATTGCTCGAGCGGAATTTGACGCGAGATTCTCTGCAGCCGATCCACTGTTTTACTCTTATTTTTAGCCAGGAGGGGGGTAAGGTGAGTGAGCGCATCGTGGTGCTGAAGAATCATCGGCAGTGGCTCTTCTACGATGACGATCCCAAGCTACAGGAGGTCTGTTACCTCACGCTCCAGGCTCTACTGGCCACGATGGGCCTTAAGCTTAAAAAGCTTTTGCCTGCAGTTTAAAGCCAGAATTCAGTGATTTTTTCAAGCACTCTGGCAAAGCATCCATAAGAGAAAATTGCCATCCTCTTTGTTTCATTGCACCTCTTTTTACCAGCAGGGCTGCGATAAAGAAGCTCATGGCTATAGCACTCAGAGCGATGGCCACACCTGCCGGAGTAAGGGCTACGAGGACAAGAATAGTGGCCGCGACAAAAAATAAAATCGCAAGGATCGAAAGAATATGAATCAAGCGCTTCTTTTTTGCCTGGATCACGATTGTTTCGACCAGTTCATGCGCCTTTACAGCGGCTTGTTTGGCTATAGCTGCATCAGTTGACTGGAGTTCTGTAATGAGCTCCTCACAGCTATTTTTGAGCTCTTCAGCACACCAGCGAGAAATTCTTGTTTTCAGCTCTTTGTATTTCATCTCCAGCATTTTCTCGGAGAGTGTAGCCAATTTTACCTCTTGCTCTTCCGGGGAAGAGTTGGAACTTTGAATGAGGGTTTTAAGCGCGGATATTTCCTCTTCTCTTACAGATAAGAAACGATCTCGAAGGCTTTGCAGGGTTGCAAGCAGTTGCTCAGGTTGACTATTTTCTCCATTTGACTCTAGCTTGCGCAGGAGGCGAACGGCTCTTGAAAGTTTAACTGTTTCAAAGAGAAGTTCTAGAGCAGCCAGGGCAAAATAGATGATGCAGTAGGGTCCAACCACCAGCTTAGCAGCAAAACTTAAACTTTCCCAAGCGGGAACATGTCCAAAGAAGTGGGCAACTATTCCCAGTATCTGGAGAGGAGTATAGACGCAGGAAAGTCCTGTATCGGCATATCCGGTGATTTTGCCCATGAGATCCATGGCTTTCTCAGCGTCGTGCCTAGAGACCCTAGCCCAGGCTTTTGCGACTTTTAAGTGGCCAGAATCCTCTTTGAGGAGGGGTTCGGTTTGGACCTGAGAGGGAAGGGGGTCAGCTCTTCCTGTGTATAAGTATGCGCGTTCAATAGACATATTTTTACCTGCTTTTAATTAAATATTAACATAAAATTTATTATATATCTATAAATATTTTAAGTGTCTTATAATGAGTGATTTAGTTAAATTTACTGTGCCACTTCCAGCCGCTTTCGACAAGTAGCTCTAAAGCAGAGTGGCGAGGTTTCCACCCCAGAAGCTTTTCCGCTTTTTGCGCGCTTGCGACCAGGATCGGAGGATCGGCCGGGGATCGATGGCCAACCTGAAGAGGCAGGGGCCTTCCACTAAAGTTTTCAACGGCCTTTATCACCTCTCTGACCGAGTAGCCTTGCCCTGTCCCTA
>JABDDY010000081.1 GCA_013287365.1 Chlamydiota bacterium | reverse complement strand
TGTCATTCTTGTTTCTGCCCTTTTTTACGCAAAAAATGATTTTAAGAGGCCTTTAAGAGCCTCAATTCTGACCATCTTGCTCAACATCGGCTTAAATGCGCTCTTTGTTTTTGTACTTAGGTTTGGGGCGGTGAGTACGGCACTTTCTACAAGCTTTTGCGCCTGGATCAATTGGGCACTCCTACAGGCAAAAGCAGGGGAGTTTTCTCTAGGGGGGTGGAGGCAAAGAGCTGCAACCCTTAGTTTGTTTAGCTTTTTTGCTTTTATAGGTAGTGTGCTCTTAGAGGCGCTCCTTTTTCAAGGCTCTGTTTTCTCCATTCTCTGCGGGCAAAAGGTCCTATTTCCAAGACACTTTCTCGACCAGCTGCTCCAATGTATCTCTATGGGTGGCTCTTTTATGCTACTGCTTTTTCTTTGTGCCAGACTGGGGAAAAATCAAGATCTGCTCGAGCTGTTTGCGCTGTTTTTTGGTTTTCGATCAGTGGGTGCAATGGAGGCCCAACGAAAATCTAAGTCGCTGGTTTCAGATAAGTAGACGTTACGGATCTCTGGATTTTTCATGTAGGCGAGCGCTGTGAAGTAGATCGGGATGACGGGCATCTCTTCTACGAGCATCCCCTCTGCCTCATGCAGATACTCTAGCCGTTTGCCGATATCAAGCTCTTCTTCTGAAGCGCTGAGCAGCGCCTGGTATCTTGGGTCTTCCCACTGGCACATGTTGATGCCATCGGATTTGTAGCGGAAAGTTTGCAGGATGTAGAGAGGATCTTTGATCCAAGAGATCCAGTTCATGCCACCGATTTGGTAGTCGTGGCTCTGCACGTTAGCAAAGTGGGTTTTCCAGTCGGGATGGCTCAAATGAACAGTGATTCCTAAATTTTGGTGCCACTGTTCTTGAATGGCTTGTGCCACCCGAATGTGCAAGGGGTCATTGTGGATTTCAAAGGAGAGCTCGGGAAGCTCGCCTGGAGCCAATCCTAGCTCAGCGATTGCCTCTGCAAAGAGCTGTTTGGCGCTCTCCACCTGATGGTCGGGGAAATAGGGAGCTTTTTTCTGGGCTGAGGGTAACAGGCCCAAGGCCGGCTCCTCCCGTTCATGGAGAATGTTATCCACAATCATCTGTCGATTGAGAGCGTAGGCGAGAGCTTGGCGCATTTTCTTGTTGTTGAGGGGATAGGATTGGGTGTTGAGAAAAAGCCAGTAAACTCCAAGGTGGGGATGGAAGTTAATACGGCCGCTTTTTTTCAGTCCCTCTAAAGCATCAATAGGGATTCTTCCAAGAGGTCTGCCGATCCAATCGAGTTCTCCCTTGTCAAACAGGTGGAGCTGCGTCATCTGATCTTTGATGATGCCAATTTTAATTCCAGAGAGCTGGATCGATTTGGCATCCCAGTAGCTAGGGCTTTTCCTGACACGGATCTCATGGCCAATCTGATTTTTCTCGAGAAGAAAGGGGCCATTGGAGACAAAACCCTTTTCTTGCAGAGCCCACTTCGAATTTTTTTGGTCGAGTTTGGAACTGACGGGAAAGAAGGAAATGGTGGTGAGCATCTCGAGGAAGCAGGGAGTGGGATGCTCGAGTTCTACAACAAGGGTGTAATCATCTAAAGCCTGCACACCGAGTTTTTCAGGAGATAGGCCGCCTTTGACAATGGCTTGAGCGTTTTTAATGCAGTAGAAATTGTGACTTCCCATCGAGCAATTTTTCGGGTCGACAACAAATTTCCAGCTGTATTCAAAATCGTAGGCCGTAACGGGGTCGCCATTTGTCCAAAAGGTTGGGCGCAGATAGAAGGTGTAGGTTTTGTGGTCTGGGGAGATCTGGTACTCTCTGGCGATCGCTTTTTCGACCTCTCCGTTTAGATCAATGCGCATCAGCCCTTCAAAAAGCGCAAAGCTGCAGGGAATCATCACAGCTAAAATGCGTTTAAAACTGAACGCATAAATTTCTCTTGCCCCCAGAACATCTCCTCCCTTGATCGCGCGCGAGAGCGCAGGAACCATTGTGCTGACACAGGCAATTCCAAAAATGGCAAGCACAAGCTGCTGCAGGCGAATGGAGTACCAAAGATAGACAGGGCCCTCTGCGCTCGCCCCCCTTGCAAATAGGGAATCAAGTAGTGCATTGATCTGTGTAGCTCCAACTCCTAGAACTCCATAGCCAAGTGAGCGGACAAGCTTTTTCATTTGGGGAGAAATGCTCAGGGAAAATTTCCACTGTCCAAGCCCTTTTAACACTTTTAGCGTCAAAGGCAGCGTAAACAGCCACTGCAGGACAAATCCACAGGTCACAATCTTTGCTAAGAAAAGCATAGCCTGCGCTGTCTCCATAAATTGCAGAGCGATAGCGCCCGACCCCCAGATGACATTACAGACAAAAGGAGCAAAGCTTCCTGTGAAAAAATGGTGGTGGCAGCTGAGCAAAGAGAGGTTCAGTCCATACAAACAGATAAAGAGCAGGCCGGGAACCATCCATCTGCACAGGCGCAAAATCTCCTGACTATTTTCTGAAAAGCCACAGTGACAAAGAAGTGTTAAGAGAGTCTCTGAGGAGAGGATGATTGCAAAAAGCAGCAGTGAGAGTAAGAAGGTGAGGCTCAGAAAAAAACCTCCTGCTTGAGAAGGTTCCTTCACCCTAATTTCTTCGTAATGAGGAGTAAAGACCGACTGAAAGGGTCCTTCGCCGAGCAGCCGCCTAAAGAGGTTGGAAAAGCGAAAGGCGACCATAAAGGCCGCGACAGAGGGGTGATCCCCAAAGGCAAAGGCCATGGCAAGATCACGGCCCATGCCACTCAATCTGCTGAGAAAAGTCCCGGAGAAAAATCGTCTCGCATACTGATTAAACTGGACTTTAGT
>JABDDY010000080.1 GCA_013287365.1 Chlamydiota bacterium | reverse complement strand
TCACCGGCTCAGTCCCAAAGACTTTACTCGCCAGCGTTGCCTTTCTTTTGCTAAAGTAATGGCATTCCTTTTTAAGGTGGCAAAAAAGAGTCTTCAGATTGAATGTAATTTTTTTGCTGAGCTTTTGGAGGAAGAACCTGTCACAAAACAAGCAATGTCAAAGGCAAGAGCAAAAGTAGGCGTTTCCGCTTTCCAAGAACTTCATAGAGATATGATTAAAGATCATTATGAAGATAATCCCCATTGCCTATGGAGAGGATATAGAGTATTCGGAGGAGATGGTTCTACCCTCCAACTGCCGGATGAAGGCAATATTCCTGAGTTTTTTGGGGATCACTTTAAGCATGTTACTTTAGCCCGTATCTTTCAATATGTCGAATTGACAACTGATACGATCGTTGCTCCTTGCATTATGCCTTATGCTGTTTCTGAAGATACGATGGCAAAAACGCTTCTTGCTCATCTGGTTCATAGGATGCGCTCCTACGGGCAAGCACACCAGCTTTATGTTTATGATCGAGGATTTCCCTCTCATCAATTTGCGTTACAACACCTTAGCCTTAACGTTGATTTTCTATTTCGACTTCCTCTGAAATTTAATCCTCAAATTGATGAGATCGTAGAGAAAAAACAAGAGGCAGATTTTGAGATAGAAATAAAGCGCGCGGACGCCAAATACCAAGCCAGGGTAGTCATTAAGTATCTTCGTTCTGGCCAGCCACTGATCTTATTTACAAGCTTAAGAACCAAGACTTTTAGTGCAGACGATATTGCCGAAGCCTATAAGTTGAGATGGAGAAGCGAAGAGAGCTATAAATTCCAGAAGTTTCTCCTACAGTTGGAAAACTATACAGGAAGAACAGTGCAGACTACCTTGCAAGACTACTGGTCTGGAGTATTTATTGCGACAGCGATGAATTTATTCTTTCTGGAAAAAGAAGAGGAGATCCATCAAGAAGAAGGAGAAGGAGAAGAGAAAACGCGGGTCAATAAATCTGTTGTGTTCGCAGCTATACGAGAAGACTTTTTAGAGGCCTTTCTGACGGGAGATGTTTCGGATAAACTCTTCAAGAAATTCGACAAACTGTGTAGGCGGTTTAGAGTTCCCATCCGTCCAAATCGATCTTACCCACGCCTATCAATCGATACTAGAAAAGGAAGGCATATTTATAGAAAATGCGTATGATTTTCTTTAAGTTGACGCCATTGACTTGCTACCTATCTTGCCTGAGAGCTGAGCGAAACATATGAGATGCAAGATTCGCGAGGAAGCCAAGGTTATAACCTTGGCTTCCTCACGAATCTTGCATATTACCCCTCTCGCTACGCGGCTAAGGAGGATAGGTAGCAAGTTGAGTTACTAGATGGAGGTTATTCATGATGTTTATAGTACTCACCAAACCGATTGACAAGACTTTTCGCGGAGCGCTTCTACAACAGGCAATCGCCTAAGGATTTCCTGGGTCAGCTCTTCCTCTTGAAGATCTCCTCTAGCGGCAAGCTCATCGCGCGCTTCTTGATTGGACAGGACTCTTTGATCAAAGAGAAGGGCCCTGAGCTGTATGAGGGAAACCGCAAAGTCAAATTCTGCATGGTTCTTTTCCGCCCCTCGGTACCAATACCCCCTACAGGGGATGCCCATTGACTTTAGCTCTGCGAGAACAGATTCGCATTGGTTTTTTCTATCATCGATGATGAACACCTCGATCTCTGGGCGGAGGTGAGCAGGTAGCACCAAAAGAGGAGATAAAATCTCTTTAATCGTCTCTCCCTTCATTTTTTCACTATCTATGGGGTGCTTGCTGAAATAGATTCCGCGATAAAAATTTTCCTGATTCAGGTACCTGGCGTAGTGGGGCAAAGGAGTCTCTGCGAAATTCATGCCCGCGGCTAGCAAAGCCCTGTAAGTAAACTCATCATTGCCCAAAATTCCATCAAGATCGTACCAACAATCCTTTTCTCGTGCTGTCATCGGGAACAAAAAATGGCCTCGAGCTTGCAGCTCCTTCACCCACTTTGGCATTTTCGGATCGACAGGGCCCATTTTGATCTGTTTGGCAATGTAGAAAGTTAATGTATCATGATGGTTGCGCAAGGGAGATTCTTTAATGCGGGTTCTCCATGTTTTACAGCCCAAATGGGTATCGAAATCGATCAAGGTATCATCAATATCGATAAAAACAAGGGTATGGGGCCCTATTTCCCTGATAATGGATTCCATAGAGTCTGTCTCAAACAGCTGCGCTGATGAAACGGTTCTCTCCAGCTCTTTTGGTAATTTCTCAGAGGACACTCCAATAAACGCGCAGAGAAAAAGAAGTAAAAAGTTCATATCTCGAATTCTCCTCTAATCACTTCGGCCTGAACATAAGAAATACTATACCTTCACGAACCTTTTTTCAAAAAAATGGCGGGACATTTGAGAATTTAGACCTACAGCCTTAAGTGCAAACCCATCAAGCATACATTTTTTTAGAAGCTCACTATTTTCTTCAATATCAGGCCAATGCATCGTTATTGAGTGAGCGCAAATTTCTGCAAATTCAAGGTACTCTCTTTCTAAAGGAGAAAGAGAGGCTTGGCCCACCCTATTTGGATCTCCTTCTAGTTTAGCGTTCACTGCCCGCACCATTTCTGTAAAAGCAGCTGAATCCTTTTCTGCGCGGGCTGCCATTATCTTCATCTTGTCTTGAATGACTTCGTGAGAATAGCTCTGAAAAGCAACCGCAGCTTTTTGCGCTAGTTTTGCTGGAAATTGTAGATGAATAACGTCCCATCCTTGCCCCTTGTTCAAATACTCAGCTCCAGCCAAGATTTGATTAGCCCAGAGCTTGGCAGAAGCCATCTTTTCTTTCGCATCGGATATCGATAGAATCGAGTGAAAAGACTTAGCTATGCCAACAATCCATTTTTCTT
>JABDDY010000079.1 GCA_013287365.1 Chlamydiota bacterium | reverse complement strand
GCAAAAGACGCTGTGCTTGGCTATCGGACTGCTCTCGATCTTCATGGAAAACTACACACTGTCCAGAGCAAATTTGTCTATCTCACGAAAAAACGAGTCATGAGATCCTTTGTTTTCCGAGATATAGAGTATCAAGCTGTTTCTATCCCTTCAGCACTGAAAGCATCCAGCAATGAAGCGTTTGGTGTGCAATCAGTCGATCGACTGGGACAAAGAGTATTGGTGACAAGTCTTGAGCGTACATTCATCGATGTTTTAGATCGTCCCAATCTATGCGGTTCCTGGGAGGAAATTTGGCGCTCTCTTGAAAGTATCGAATATTTGGACATGGAGCAGGTGCTGAACTATGCCCTTCTCCTGGGGAATGCAACAACCATTGCCAAACTGGGGTTTTTCTTGGAGTCTCGTCGAGAAGAACTAATGGTTCCGGAGCATTATTTTAAGGCACTTTATGAGCACCGTCCTGTTAAGCCACATTATTTAGAACGTGATCGAGATCAACCCCAGAAAATGATCGGTAGATGGAATTTGATTGTTCCCTTAAGCTTGATCAATCGCTCGTGGGAGGAACCGCATGCAAACATCTGAACAAGAATTAATGCAAGAAGCAGAAAAAACAGGGTTCCGTCCTGAAATCATGGAAAAAGTCTGGCATTTAATGGCCCTCCTTGATGGCATCAGCGCGCATCCCTTTTTAAAAGACCGATTGGTTTTAAAAGGAGGTACGGCTCTAAATCTATTCTTCTTTGACCTCCCTCGGTTATCTGTAGACATCGATCTAAATTATGTTGGGAAACTTGGTAGACAAGAAATGCTGCTTGAACGTCCAGAGGTAGAGAAGGCTTTAGAAGCAATATTCCTGAGGGAAGGTCTAACCATCCGACGAATCCCAGAAAAGCATGCAGGAGGAAAATGGCAACTTCGCTATGAAAGCGCACTCGGAGGCAGTGGCAACTTAGAAGTGGATGTAAACTTCATGTTTAGAATGCCCTTATATGGAATACATAGACAGCATTCACACTCCATTGGAACGCGGAAAACAAAAGAAATTGCTCTTCTAGATATACATGAATTGGGTGCTGGTAAACTTGCCGCACTATTTGGTCGGCATGCCTCCCGTGATCTATTCGATACTCATCAATTGTTAACCAAGTGTTCTTTAAATACCGAGCAACTGCGGCTTGCATGCCTTGTATATGGCGCGATGGGGTCAAAAGATTGGCGGCAAATATCTATTGAAGAGATTCACTTCGAGGAAAGAGAACTTAAAAATCAGCTCATTCCAGTTCTTAGAAAACAGCCATTTCGCGACAATGATTGGGTAGGCTGGACCGACCAGTTGCTAGCAGACTGTAAAAATGCTTTAAGGATTCTTTTTCCTTTGAGCGAGAACGAACAAGCTTTTCTGAAAAATTTATTTGAGCAAGGCGCGATTGAAGCAACATTGATCACCAAGGATCGTAATTTGATTGAGAAAATCAGCTCACATCCGCTCTTGCAATGGAAAGCGCAGGCTTATAGGAATAAAAATGCAATAGTATGACTATTGCTTTAAAACTCCTTTCATCGTTAACCTCTTTCCTATTCAACAAGGAGTGGATCGATGGCTGTAGGACTTGACCTGAAGAACATTCTCATTGCCCTCTCATGCCCTCTTGGGCTCGATCCTTTGACCCAAGCTGTGAGTTTCCGTTGTGGCCACAAGATGAACCAACTGGCTGCCGAGCGGTACTACGGCCCTCTTGTGGACGGAAACTGTACACTCCAGGGCAGAACTTGCATCGTTTGCAAATTGCCTGTGACCACCTACTTCCCTGACCCTGTTGTCAGAGCACTCGCCGCCCAGTTTTTTAGTTTTCAGGAGCATCTCGAGGGACTTCCGACTCATTCTCTTGTACTAGACAAACCTGAAGATAAAGAGAAAGCTGTCACCCTACCCTATCCTGGCGAGCCAGCTGTTTTCTCCCTTGCTCTGGATGAATGGGATCCACCCACCAAAACGGAAAATGGATCGGCCTGTCGAAAACTTGCATTTACAAGTTCGAGTGAAACATCTCTATTAAAGGAATTTAGGCTTATAGGATTTGCAGATGGCCATATTCATATAACCATTGTCTTTCAAAAGAGTGAAAAATTCATAGATTATTTGATAGCCCACGGGATTTCTCGTGAGTATGATTGGATGGTCGGGACTTCAGTTGTTGATCAAATCAGGGGGCTTTTTCGCATCATTTCTCGGAATAATGTGATTGATGCCAAATCCCTTCCCAGACTCACTTCCATTGTCGAGCGAGGCTCTTGCGATCCCCTTTCCTCCCCTGCTCCTTCTGCTGTACCTTCTGAAAAACCGCCTAAAGTTCTTTCGTTCAATAAAGAGAAGGTTTTAAGCCTCCTGACCTGCCCTTCGCGGGAGACTCTACTGACCGATGCGATGAATCTATTTCCCTGCTGTCATAAGCTGAGCAAAGTCGCTGCTGAAGCTCTTAAAACCTGCCCCAGTTGCTCCTCCCCCATTTCATCCTGTCATCCAGACTATCTTCTACAAGATCTCGCAACCCGCATTGCAGGTCATGAGCAAGAGCTAGATCGGGCACCGTTACAACCACCCTATCCTGGAATTTCTGCTGTTTTTGTCTGCGCTTTAGAAAAATGGGACAAACCTTACAAAGACTACAATACAACTCGCCCTCTTTGTAGAGAATTGGGGTTTCGTACGGTTACAAAGGATTCCTTATTGGATGATTTTAAACTTTTAGGTTACTGGAATGGAGAAACCAGACTATCTGTCTCCCCTCATTTTGGCAAAGATGAACTCTTTGAACAATTGTTAAAATCCCATGGGATCACATGTGATGTTGCAGATTCTCGCTATAAGGTCTCCAAGACTCATGACGAGCTGAAAACGCTCTTTCGTATCATTGCACTAAACAACCAAATTCCCC
>JABDDY010000078.1 GCA_013287365.1 Chlamydiota bacterium | reverse complement strand
ATCGCCTCGAAATCTGCCACGATTCTCTATAAAATTGAGCCCAAAATTCAGGTTTTTAGACTCTACTGCCTGGGCCTGTAGTTTGTTCAATCGATGTTCGATACAGTGCGGCGGTACTAATCTGGTTCCGCATCTCTTCTAGATCCTTCCCCCCAATTAAAATCTCCCCGAGAGAATAGCGCACTTTTCTCCAGAAGTCCGCCTGAACAATGGTCCTGCCCATTGCCACACCGCAGCTCCCAAGGAGTACTCCAGCTGCTAGACTTATAACAGAAAAAGAAAAGACCAGAAGCAGCCCCAGAAAATTGAGGACGAAAAAACAGACAAGTGAGGTCAGAGGATACTTATGAATCAAAAACTTCATCTCATCCGCTCCATCGGAGTAAAGACGAGAAAATTCATTAGAATTGACAACGAGTAAGGGCATAACTGCAGATGGTGCTAGTGATGGTGTGTCCATAAAAAACCTCCTAGGTGCACGCTAATTATTTTATAGAGCTGCTCGCTTTTACTTCACCTAAATTTTTTTCAGTTTCCTTAAGTTTGTGCTTCCAGTATCCTTGGGAGGCTATGACAGAACCACACTATACACTAGGAGAAGAGTACCAAAATCGCTGCGTTAAACTCAGCGAGATTCGCACCCTCGGTGTAGATCCTTATCCACACCACTTTTCTCCCACACACTCTTTAGGAACGCTTTGTGAGAAGTTTGAGGGGAAAGAGGTCGGCCATTTCGACGACGCAGCAAGTGGGAACACGACTGCTGTCACCGTTTCGGGGCGACTTGTGCTTTTTCGAGCGATGGGCAAAAACGCCTTTGGACAGATCCAGGAGGGCTCCGATCGCATCCAGCTTCTCTTTAGCCGTGAGCACACAAAAGTTCATGGGCTTTTGTCTGAAGAGATCACTCCTCTAAAATTCATCGAGAAAAAACTCGACCTCGGAGATTTCATCGGAATCACCGGGCATCTTTTCCGCACGCAAAAAGGCGAGCTAACGGTCTTTGCCAAAGAAGTGACCCTTCTTTGCAAAGCGCTCCTTCCTTTGCCAGATAAACACGCAGGCCTTGCCGATAAAGGTGTGCGCTATCGCAAGCGGTGGCTTGATCTCATCGCAAATCCCGATTCTCTGAAAGTGCTCACCTTGCGCTCACGCATTGTAGAGCTCATTCGCCTCTGCTTCCAAAATAGAGGATTTATGGAGGTTGAAACACCTGTTCTCCAAAACGTCTATGGAGGTGCCCAGGCGCGCCCATTCACCACTCATCTCCATGCCCTCGATCAAGAGATGTTCCTACGCATTTCTCTTGAAATTCCACTCAAAAAACTCATTGTGGGTGGACTGAGCAAAGTATTTGAGATGAGCAAAGTCTTTCGCAATGAGGGGATTGACCGCACGCATAACCCCGAATTTACAGAACTTGAGGCCTATGCTGCCTACTGGGATTACAACGACACCATGAAGCTCATGGAGGAGCTATTTGAAACACTAGCTTTAGAGCTCTTCCAGACAACCAAGGTTCAGGTCGAAAAAGAGGGACAGCTGCATGAAATTGAGCTAAAAGCACCTTGGAAGCGCCTTTCGATGAAAGAGAGCATCAAGCTCTACAGTAAGCTCGATGTAGATGCCCACAGCGACGGAGAGTTAAGAGCTATCCTTGCGAAAAAGGGACTCGAAGAAAAACCGCTTGCTCAACTGTCGCGCGGCTCTCTGATTGCTCTGCTCTTCGAGGAGCTTGTAGAGCATCAACTGATTCAGCCCCACCACATCATCGATCACCCAATCGAAACCACTCCTCTTTGTAAGCTGCATCGGGATAAATCCTTAGCAGAGGCCGGTTTTGTCGAACGCTTTGAGAGTTTTATCTTGGGCGGAGAATTCTGCAATGCCTATACAGAGCTCAATGACCCGATCTTGCAGCGCAAGCTCTTAGAAGATCAAGCAGCCCAGAAACTTGCCGGTAATGAAGAGGCAAATCCACTCGATGAGGAGTTCATCGAAGCGATCTGCCAAGGAATGCCTCCCTGTAGCGGAATCGGCATGGGCATTGATCGCCTCGTCATGCTCTTTACAAATGCGCAGTCCATACGCGATGTTCTCTTCTTTCCTCTGATGAAGCCCGAAGAAAAATAAAATAACTTTTTACCAAAAAATAAAAAACAATCTATACGTTGAGCTAAGATGCTCAACGAGAAAATTCTTCCTGGTCTATCTCTTCTTCTGATCCTTCTAACTGGCTGCTCAGAAAGAAGAGAAAAGAGTGAAGAGCCCTCCAAAAAATGTTCAGGCCTGCAAAAGCTGATGAACCGCTGCAAATCTTCTGAGAGTTCTGCAGAGGACTGCGAGGATTTTTGGATCTGCCCTGACTGCTTGGGCCTCTGCAGCTACCCCGCAAGCTGTTATTCTGAGCTTGTCTACTTCAAGCACATTGAAGCAGGAGGGATCGGTTATAAGAGAGGCTACTCAACACTCGGGCTATTTTTAACCCCCGGACATCTCCTAGATGCAACTCTGCTCTTTGCCGATCTCAGAGGAGAGGTTTTTGATAATGCGAAATATGCAGGGAATGCGGGTCTTGGATTTCGCTACCTCTTTCCAACCCCTTGGATCTTGGGAGGAAATCTCTTCTACGATTACAGGAGGACCCACCACAACTACCAGCAAATCGGTCTCGGACTTGAATTTTTAGCCTCTCGCTTTGAGGCAAGGGCAAATGGTTATCTGCCGATTGGAGAAAAGAAACACCGATCACACCATCGGTCAGTTGAATTTGCAATGAAAGGCCTAGGAGCAGAGATCGGCGCACATCTCATTAGGCCGACCCAAGACTATACCCTCTATGCAGGAGTTGGCCCCTATTACTACAAGGGAAAGTTCGACAAACAGGCCTTTGGAGGAAAAGCTCGGCTTCTCCTCATGGTCCCCAATATTTCCATAGAGCTAAGCGATAGCTACGATTCTCTTTTCCACAATAAGTTCCAAGGACAGGTCTCACTGAATTTTGCCTTTGGTCCTAGCCTGGAAAAAAAACAGAGATGTTCCCCTGTTTACTGCGACAACTTCAATTGGGAAAATCGACTCATTT
>JABDDY010000077.1 GCA_013287365.1 Chlamydiota bacterium | reverse complement strand
TCATTTTTAACAGGGGCAATCGCTCTCTTTTCGTCGCTGTAGAAGATCGATTCGGTGAAGAGGAGAAGAGCTAAAACCGCAAGGAGAATGGTGGTATGGGATCAAGTTGAAACGGCTCATGGGATACAAGAGTATTCCACTGCAAGACAAAGAGGGCCGTGAATTTGTCTATAACCTCCCCGATAAGGTGCTCGAGCAGCTCTACGGGCTAGATTTGGGAGCAGGAAAAATTCCAGAGGCTATTATCAGCACTCACGCTCGCGATGAGTACAGCATGCGCTACCTCATGCAAGAGGCGATTACCTCAAGTCAAATTGAGGGAGCAGCGACGACAAGAAAAGTCGCCAAGGAGATGCTCAGGGCAGGGCGTCTTGCAAGAGATCGAAGCGAGCAGATGATTCTAAATAACTTCCACACGATGCAGAAGATTAAGATCTGGAAAGATGAACCTCTCTCTAGGGAGTTGCTCTTTGAGATGCATAGAACAATCACCGATCAAACTCTAGACAATCCAAAAGCTGTAGGAAGATTGCGTAGGCCAGATGAGCAGATCATGGTGACAGATACCGTTTCCGGAGAGATTCTGCATGAGCCTCCTGCTGCAGAGAGGCTTTTGCAAAGGGTGGAAGCGATGTGTGACTTTGCAAATGGCAAGACCCCCTCTCATTTTGTTCATCCAGTGATTCGCGCCATCTTTTTGCATTTTTGGCTCGCTTATGATCACCCATTTGTTGATGGCAATGGAAGATGCGCACGCGCTCTGTTTTACTATCTGATGCTACGAAATGGTTACTCTCTTTTTGAATTTGTTTCGATTTCTGAGATCATTCTCAAAGCCCCCGCGCAATATGGAGAGGCTTTTCTCTACACCGAGACTGACCAAAATGACCTGACCTACTTCCTCTTGCACCAGCTTGAGATAATCAAAAAATCGGTTCAATCGCTCGAGCATTACGCCCGGCGCAAAGTAGAAGAGACGGCCCGAGTGGAGGCGCTCTTGAAAGAGAGAGCATTGAACCATCGGCAAGAGGCGCTGCTTGTACATGCACTGGGCCACCCAGGCGCTGTCTATACAATTGAAATGCATAAAAATAGCCACCAAATCGCCTATGATACGGCTCGGCATGACCTGCAAGCTCTGCACAAGCTGGGGTTCCTGAGGATGAGCAAAAAGGGCAAAGCCTATATCTTTATTGCTCCAACAGACCTGGCGACCCTTCTAAAAAGTAAAAAATAAATTTTAAGTAGACTTTGGCCAGGATTGCATCTATCCTGTTTACCTCAGTTTTGGGTTCACTTTTATAGAGCCTTATGGCATCTTTTAAGGCACTTTTTGCACATTTTGACGAGTCCATAGGCACTTTTGGCTACCCAACTCGTCAAAATGTACAAAAATTGCCTCAAAATCTGCCATGATTCTCTACAAAATTGAACTAAAAACTGAGGTTACTTGCGTGAATGAGCTGCTCTTTTTTTTACAGATTCTCTTAAGCCTTCTCTTTACCTTGGGCGCGCTGCGCCTTGGGAAGGAGGCTCTGATCACAAATAGCGCCTTTCAGGCGCTATTTGCCAACCTCTTCTTGCTCAAGCAAATTGGACTCTTTGGGCTTGAGGTGACTGCAAGCGATGGGTTTGCAGTGGGCTGCCTACTCTCTTTGAATCTGCTCAGAGAGTTTTATGGAAGGGAAAGCGCGGATAAAAGCATCCAGATCAGCTTCTTTTGCCTGCTCTTTTTTGCCCTCTTTTCACAGCTGCATCTTTTCTATGAGCCAAGTAGAGGAGATACCGCCCATGGGGTTTATGTCGCCCTTTTCTCCCCGGCTCCTCGGCTTTTTTTAAGCTCGCTTTTCACCTTTTGGCTCGTGCAGAGGTTTGATTTGTGGCTTTTTGAAAAACTCTCTGGATCCTTTGTCTGGAAAAATGGGGTCTGTTTAATGCTTTCTTTAGCCCTCGATACCCTTGTCTTCACTTTCCTAGGACTCTATGGCCTTGTCCCTTCGCTAGGAAATATTTTGCTCTTTAGCTTTTGTGTGAAGGCGCTTAGCTTGGCGACCTTTCTGCCGTTTACAAGAGGACTTAAAAGTGCTCCAGTTTGAAATTCTCCATGAATCTAACCGCTCACGGGCGCGGGTGGGGCGTATCCACACCTCTCACGGGATCATCGACACTCCGGGGTTTGTCGCGGTCGGGACAAGCGGGACCATTAAGGCTCTTGACCTAGCCACAGTGCATGCAATTGGATTGCAGCTGATGTTTTGCAATACCTACCATCTGATGGTGCAACCTGGGACTGCCGTCATCCAAGAGGCGGGAGGATTGCACGCCTTTACAGGGCGCAATCTGCCCATCATCACCGATTCCGGAGGATTCCAAGTCTTTAGCCTCGCTTATGGCTCGGTAGCAAATGAACTCAAAAGCAAGGGAAGCAAAAGTGGGGCCAATTTAGTTGTGAAAATCGATGAGGAGGGGGTGCTTTTCCGCTCCTACCGCGATGGTTCAATGCTTCTACTGACTCCCGAAAGCTCAATTGCTGCACAAAAAGCTCTTGGAGCTGACATCATCATCCCCTTCGATGAGTTGCCTCCTTATCATATCGCTCCTGAAGCGCTCAAACAATCGCTTGCACGAACCCACCGCTGGGAAAAGCGTTCGCTCGAGGCACACCTGAAAAACCCTCAAGGGCAGTCCATCTATGGGGTGATTCACGGCGGGGTAGATCTTGAGCTGAGAAGTTTGAGCTGCCAGGAGTTAACCTCTCTTCCCTTCGATGGATTTGCAATCGGTGGGAGCATGGGCAAAAACAAAGAGGAGATGCAGCACTTGCTCTCTCATACGCTTCCTCTTCTACCCAAAGAAAAGCCAAACCACTTGCTTGGCATGGGAGATCTTGAGTCGATCGATCGGGGTGTTGCCCTCGGCATTGATACCTTTGACAGCTCCTATCCCACAAAGGCGGCTCGTCACGGCCTTCTACTCACAGGACAGGGTCCGCTCAAGCTCGAAAAGGCGCTTTATAGCCGCCAATTCTCTCCGATTGAGGAGGGCTGCTCTTGCCCCACCTGCCAGTACCATGGCCTTGCCTATCTCCACCATCTTTTCAAAGCCAAGGAGCTCACAGGCTTAACCCTTGCCACGATCCACAATCTGCACTTCATGGTGCAGTACATGAAAGGGATTCGTGAGAAGATTCTAATCGACCAGATTTAATACATTAGACC
>JABDDY010000076.1 GCA_013287365.1 Chlamydiota bacterium | reverse complement strand
CCTCGGGGAAGAGACCTTTAAAAAAGCTTTAGGAGAGATTGCCTTTGTCTACCAAGATTTTCTCCAAGAAATCTCCTGGGTCGAACCCGAGATTCTTGCTCTTTCTGAGGCACTCCAAAAACAGTATCTAGAGTCGGAGCTTTTAAAGGAGTATCGTCTTTACTTAAGCCGCATCTTTCGCTTAAAGCCTCATCTGCTTTCTGCGGAGCTTGAGGCGCTTGTCGCTGAGCTTGGGCACACCTTTTCTTCCTGCTCCAAAACCTTTACGGTCTGGAACAATGCCGACCTGAAGTTTCCTGCCATAGTAGATCAAGAGGGGAGGGAGCATGAGCTCACCCATGGCAAGTACCAGCTCTACTTGCAGGGCCGAGATAGAGTGCTTCGCAAAAATGCCTTTAATGCGATGCTAGGAACCTTCGACTCTTTTGAAAATACGCTCACCGAGCTCATTCAAGGCCATGTGCAGACACATCTTTTCCAGAAAAAAACGCGCAAGTATAGCTCCTGTGTAGAAGCGGCTCTTTTTCCCTATGAAATTGAGGAGCAAGTATACCATACACTCATCGGGGCTGTCCGTGCCAATTTAGCCCCTTTTTGGCGCTACATGAACCTGCGCAAAAAGCAACTGAAAGTCGAAAGTTTGCAGTTTTATGATCTCTCGGTCCCACTTGCCGAAGAAAAAGAGCTCTCCTTTAGCTACAAACAAGCAGAAGAGCTGGTCATCGCCTCTGTAGAGCCCCTTGGCAAGGAGTATCAGAGGTTGCTTAAAAAGGGGATGACCCTCGATCGATGGGTCGATCGCTATGAAAATAAACGCAAGCGCTCAGGCGCCTATTCCAATTGTTGTTACGGCAGCCTGCCCTATATCCTGATGAATTACCAGGGGACATTTCGCGATCTCACAACCCTTGCCCACGAGGCAGGCCATAGCATGCATTCACTTCTGAGCAATCGCGGCCAGCCTTATCAGTACAGTCAGTATCCGCTTTTTCTTGCCGAGATTGCCTCGACCTTTAACGAGGAGCTCCTCTTTCACTTTTTGATGGAGAAGGAAAAAGATCCTGCGCTGCGCCACTTTCTCATTAGCCAGAGACTCGATGACATTCGGTCAACGTTTTTTCGCCAGACACTCTTTGCCGAATTTGAGCTGCTCCTGCATACACTTGCAGAGCAGGGAACTCCCCTTACACCCGCACTTTTAAAGGAAAAATATCTCGAGCTAAATCGCGCCTATTTTGGCCAGGCGGTAGAGATTGATCCCTTAATTGCCATTGAGTGGGCGCGCATCCCGCACTTCTACTACAATTTCTATGTCTATCAGTATGCAACGGGCATTAGTGCGGCCCACGCTCTCTTTAAAAGGGTTTTGAGTGGAGGACAAAAAGAGCTTCAAGATTATCTCGATCTTTTGTCGGCAGGCTCTAGCAGGCCACCGCTCGAGATTTTGAAAGATGCGGGGGTTGACCTGACCACCAAAGCTCCTATCGAAGCGCTTATCCAGCACTTTCAAGAGCTGGTGCTCCAGCTGGAGGCAGTACACAATGCAGCACCCGCGCGGGGGTGATATTGCAATAGATCGAATCGCACTCTGTGCCATACTGGGCAAAGAAGTCGGCCTTTAACTGAAGGACTTTGTTAAAATCACTCGATGCTTCTTCACCGAGGAAGGCCTGCTTGATCCGAGCAAGTCCGATATATTCAAAATAGGAAAGAGAGCCCCCAGGTTTTGTCAGTTCTACATATTTTTTAAAGACCTGATCGACAAAAGCTGCTTTAAAGCTATTTAGCGGAACTCCTGCGACGACTACGTCATAAGGGGCGCTTTGATGATCAAGAATCGATTTCTCATAAATTGTCACATTGGGCAGGTGGTGGAATTTTCTTCTGAGGAGCTGACAAAAAGTGGGGTCGTATTCCACGATATCGAGCTGATCATTCGGCTGCAGCTTGGCAATGATTTTCTCTGTAAAAGAGCCCGTCCCTGCTCCAACCTCTAAATAGCGCTGTGCAGGGCGCGCAGTAGCGGTTAGATCGGGGATTTTTCGCGTGATGTTTTCAACCAAATAGCTGGAGCTTGGAAAGATCGATCCAATCGTGGAGGGGGAGGCAATGAATCTGTGAAGGAAAAGGATCGCATCTCGGAAACAGGAGCTTTCATACCTCGGCATCTGCCGGCCGGCGCTTGCAAAAGCCTCTACCTGTCTTTCGTAGTAGAATTGTTCATAAGCTGGATAGAAGGGGTAAAGCAAGTAGTAGAAGAGGTAATGGACAAGGAGCTCTAGACAGTTCATAGCCACAGCGTGCACAGAGCCGGCGTCTAGGAGGGCTTTCTTCGAGGCTATATTTTCTAAGCAATTGGAAAAAAGCGGCTTAGATACAGGTTGTGTGTGTAAATTTATTGAATTTGTGTCAATTGGCATAAAAAATCCCTATTTTTATGGACTGATTATACATTGCTGCTTCCAATTGATGCAATAGATTTTTTAATTTTTTAATCAAACTGGGTCTTCGTATATGCAATAAAATTAAAAGTTGCTTTGTGTTTTTTGGAAAAGATTGTGCAGGCCGCAGAGGGTATCAGTGCAAAGGCGCAACGCCGCAATGTCGCAAAATTTTTCATCAAAATACTTTCATTTTTCTCTGCGGCCCCGCGGCCTCGCGTCGTTGCGCTGGCATGGTCCTATACCACTATATTGTGTATAGGTTCTTGCGCAAAATTGCCCAAAACCCGACAATCAGTTGAGCGTGAATTTACATACTAAAAACGATGATAAAACATAGAGATTCATTTACTGTGGCCAATGACAAAGGTCTTCATACGCGCCCCTCAACAGAGCTGGTGAGGTGCGCCTCTACATTTAAAGCGCAGATCTTTCTCAGTTACCAGGATCTGACGGTCAATGCCAAGTCGCTGCTTGGGATTTTGATGCTGGCAGCAGCTAAGGGTGCGAAGATTTTGATTGAGGCAGAAGGGGAGGATGCGGCTGAAGCGATTCAGAGCATCTTGAAGCTGGCTCAAAACAAATTCAATATTAAGTACTAGTTTCAGGACGTTTTAACTAAAATTGCTTCTAAAGCGTGCCCGTGTGCGTGTGCGTGCCCGTGCCCGGAGCCCTGATAATGGCGCAAGCAACTGGATTCGGGCACGGGCACGCACACGGGCACAGGCACGACATTCGGAGAGTTATAACCCAACTTGCTACCTATCTTGCCTGAGAGCTGAGCGAAAC
>JABDDY010000075.1 GCA_013287365.1 Chlamydiota bacterium | reverse complement strand
AAAAAAACCGAAACACTACGCCAAGTGTTCTAACTGCAGCAGTGCACACCTTCTTCATCGCGCCTGCCCCGGTTGTGGTTTTTACTTGGGACGCTCGGTTGTCCATGCGCAATCCGAACAGTGACCGCCCAGGCCCGCGGATCGGAATCGATCTGACAGGCAGCGACACTCCTCCTGAGCAGCTTCTAGATGCCGTACTCCTTTTTCTAAAGGAAATGAGCGAGCCTGCTCAGCTTGTGCTTTTCGCAAGCGGTGACCTCTTTGCAAAAAGTCGCCTTCCTGAGGAAGTTGTCCTCTGCCCTGTCACAGAGGTGATCCAGATGGACGATGATCCCTTAACCGCTGTCCGCCACAAGAAAAATGCCTCCCTGTGTGTCGCTATGCAAAAACTCAAGCAGTTTGAGCTCGATGCCTTTGTCACGGCGGGAAATACAGGCGCATTGATGGCAAGCGCTGCCCTGACTCTGCCGATGCTGCCGGGCATCGAGTATCCCGCTCTTCTCGCTCTCATGCCGACCAAGGAGCAGCCAGTTGCTGTTCTCGATGTCGGAGCAGGTATCCATGTGAAAGCAGAAGCCCTTTTTCAGTTTGCGCTCATGGGGATGGCCTATCAGAAAGCGCGTGGAAGAGTGCAGCCAACAGTTGGGCTGCTCAATATTGGAGCGGAAAAACAAAAGGGTACGCCCGAGTTGCGTAAAGCGTATCAGCTACTCCAGAGCTTAAATGAGACCGCTTCTTTAGATCGGCCGGTCTTTGTCGGGAACATTGAGGGGCGTGATGTCTGCCATGGCGGCATTGATGTGCTTGTTACCGATGGGTTCACGGGCAATGTTTTTTTAAAAACCGCAGAGGGAATTGCGGCTTTTATCCTGGAGCAGCTGCAAAATTTAGGACCCATAGCCTCCATTCCTCTGATGAGGGAAATGGTGGAAAAATTGAAACTTAGGCTCCATTATGCCGAATATCCGGGAGCGATTCTCTGCGGAGTCGATGGAGTGATTGTCAAATGTCATGGGGCCTCTAGCCCCAAAGCGCTCATTAGTAGTATCAAGGGCGCGGTTCGCCTTGTGAATCACTTTTTCCTAGAGAAAATCAAACACGAATTGAAAAATGTATAAAACGTATAAACTTCTATGCAAGAAATCTTACTTAACATCGAATCCAAAGAGATTCGCTACGCTCACCTCAAACATGGTCTTTTGCATGATTTGATTGTCGAGCGAAAGAAAACTCGCCAATTAACTGGCAATGTTTACCGCGGTAAGGTGACCAATATTTTGGGCAATATCCAATCCGCCTTTATCGATATCAGCGAAGGAGAAAATGGGTTTATCCACATCTCCGATATCGTCGAAAATACGCAAAAGTTCCAAGAGATGTTCGATATGGACTTTGAGATTGAGGCAAAGCCCTCGAGATCAAAGGTCGATACAGATATTGGGATGGTCCTGAAAGCCGACCAGCCCGTGCTTGTGCAGGTTGTCAAAGAGCCGATCGGTAATAAGGGAGCACGACTGACCTCCAATATCTCGATTGCAGGCAGGTATCTTGTGCTCTTACCAAATGCCCCTCACAAGGGGGTCTCTCGCAAGATTGAAGATGGGGCCTCCCGCGACCGGTTGAAAAAGCTGATCAAAGCCTTTGAGCTCCCCTCAGACATGGGGCTGATCTGTCGCACCTCAAGTGTCAATGCGACAGCTGCGCAACTCATCGATGAGGCAGGGGATCTGATCAAAACCTGGCAAGGCATTGTCGAGGCTTTTCACAAGGCTGACAAACCTACCTGCCTCTATCAGGAATCGGATCTGATCAAGCGGGCTGTGCTGAGCGCTGTAGATAAGAAGTATGATCGCATTCTTGTCGATGATTATGAAACGTTCCAACTTCTGAAGAAGTTCTACCAAAAATACAGCGGCGAACATGAGCTCAAAATCGAGTTCTACAGGGATAAGGCGCCCATGTTTGAACGGTTCAATGTCGAGCGCGAGATCGACAAGGCACTGCGCCGCAAAGTGTGGCTCCCTTCCGGAGGCTATCTCTATTTTGACCAGACAGAGGCCATGACAACGGTCGATGTCAATTCGGGCCGTAGTAGCAGCAGCAGCCACAGTGAGGGCGGAGATGTCGAAGAATCTCTTGTACGGATCAACATGGAGGCTGCTGATGAGATTGCCAGGCAGCTGCGTCTGCGCAATATTGGGGGTCTTCTGATCTGCGACTTTATCGATATGCGCTCACGCAAAAACCAGCGTCGCGTACTCGATCGGCTCAAAGAGGCGATGAAAGATGATGCGGCTAAATGCACAATCCTCGGAATGAGCGAGTTTGGTCTTGTCGAGATGACAAGACAGAGGAGCCGAGAATCCCTATCTCAAACACTCAGCGCTCATTGTCCCTATTGCAGTGGCAGCGGACTGATCAAAAACTATGAGAGTTCCTCCATTGAGATTGAGCGTGGGCTGAAAAAACTGATTAATCTCAAGCAGCAGTTTGGGCTCAAGCTAGTTTCTCACCCTCTTCTCGACCAGTATCTGAATCTAGAAGATAAGCCATTTTTGAGGGAAATTGCCGAAAATCTCAATGCGCAAATCGTCTTCGAAACAGAAGATACTATCCACGTCAACGAATTCCAATTCTATTCCACGATCAATGGACAAAAACTCGAAATCTGATTTCTTGCAAAAGATCCTCCTGTGTGAGCAGGAGGGCATCTTCCCTTCCAAAATCGCGAGGATTTTAGAGAATTTTTACAAGAGCTATGCGAAAGCTCTCTCTCTTGCAGGGGAATCGATCGACCCTCACGAGGCGCTTTTTTTCACTTTTTTGGAGAAAGTTCTCGAGAGCTGCCGCTCCCCTTTTGTCTTTGAACCCTATCATGAAAGAGTGCGCACTCCCTTTGACTACTACAGCTTTGGTATCGAATTCATCCGCCCTCTTGTTGATCTGGGTTCTTCAAAGGTCGCAGGATTGCAGAATCTTCAGGAGATTGAGGAGAAGTTAAGGCGCAAAGAAAACGTGATCTTCCTCGCTAACCACCAGACAGAGGCCGATCCCCAGGCCATTAGTTTGCTGCTTGAAAAGAGCTTCCCCAAAATGGCGGAGGAGATGATCATGGTCGCGGGAGAGAGGGTTCTCTCGGATCCGCTTGCCATCCCTTTTAGCATGGGACGCAATCTGCTCTGTATCTACTCCAAGCGCTATATCGACCAACCTCCTGAGCTCAAAAGGCAAAAACAGCTCCATAACCAGCGCACGATGCA
>JABDDY010000074.1 GCA_013287365.1 Chlamydiota bacterium | reverse complement strand
CTCCTTAGCATTGGAAAAATGGAGACGTCCTACCACTTCGGCAGCAAGTAGTCCCCTGAGAAGATCGGAGGGGTGTAGATCACTGGCCGGACCATCTGCTCGGAGCTTGCCATGAAGGGCTCTAAAGTACCCGATGAGTCCAATTGCAGCAGCAGGCCCTAAATTCAAAATGCCCAGCACATCAGAGCCTGTTTCATCGATGCGCGCTGCCCAGTAAAAAGCAAGGCGGTTTGGAACTTTAGCAGACTTAAGGGACTCAAAAACGGTTGAGGTAAGCTCGCCTCCAGAGAGGCAAGTTCCAGCATGCAGGTAGTTGTGGCCGGAAACCTCATGGGCATAAGAGGTCCAAGCGAGAAGACCGGAGATGGCGTTAGAGGTAGGGAGAGCAACAACAGTTCCGTTGATCCCGAGTTTTCGCATGTTCTGGATATTGTGGGTGTAAGGACCTTTATCATCGGTCCAAATATGAAGACTGGGATTGGTGCTCTGCCTCATTCCATTGACTTGAACAAATTTCTTGTAGAGACCATTCACTAAATTTTGCGCGGCAGTTGTGGCTTTGCAAAAACTGCGATTGAGAAGATTTGACTCACAAGAACCTTTCAAAAGAATGGCTCTGATCGTATCTACCTCTAGTAGTTCAAGTTTAATGGAAATTAGCCTGCCGCGTGCGTTTATTAGCTGCTGCTCATAGAGATTTTCGAGATGTCGAATGACAGGTAGGACAAACTGGGTGCGATACTGAGGAGGAAAGGTCCTCCCGGATTTTTCAAGAGAAGCCATAAGAGCATTCCATCTGTTTGGAAGGGAAACATTGATTATTCTGTTGCTGCTTGCGATTTTTGCATCGCGCACTAAAGAAGCGAGGTTAGAAAAGTCGGGCTCGATGTCTGCAGAGGGGGGTGTTGAAACAATAGGAATCGGAGGAAGAGGCAAAAAATGCTCATAAAGCTGCCCTTGCAGCCGCTCTTCTGTATATCTGTATCCAGAAACTAAACTCATCTTAACCCCCCTCAGCTGCCTATGAGCTGAAAATGAGATAAGACTACATTAAGATTCGATTAAAAGTCTACCCCTTTTATTCCACCGTCACCGATTTAGCCAGATTGCGTGGCTGATCGATGTCGGTTTTAAGCTCTTTGGCAATGAAATAGGCCAAAAGCTGCAGAGCTACAGAGTAGGGGATGCTGGCAAGAGGATCGGATACACGAGGCAGATAGAAGAGATCGTCGGCAATGGCTTCGATTTGTGGCGCTCCCTCTGGAACAAAGGCGAGCACAACCCCTCCACGAGCTTTTACTTCGAGCATGTTGCTCACAAACTTTTCGTAGGTTCTGGCATTGCCTCCCATACCGATGATGGCACAGGACTCATCGACAAGGGCGATGGGACCATGTTTGAGCTCTCCTGCCGGATACCCAGAGGCGTTTAGGTAGGAGATCTCTTTTAGCTTTAGAGCGCCCTCGAGACTGGTCGGATACATGTAGTGGCGGCCCAGAAAGAAAAAGCGGTCGAACTGCGCGTATTTGCGCGCTAGTTTGGCCAGTGCATCATATTTGTCTAAGATCATCTGGATGATGGCAGGCAGCTCAGAAATCTCTTGGATCAGCTGCTGTCCCTCTTCCTTGTGCATGTGCCTAAGTCTTGCCATTTGAAGGGCAAAGAGAGTGAGAACGGTCAGTTGACTTGTGAAGGCTTTGGTTGAGCAGACGCTAATTTCAGGGCCTGCTCGCAAGAGGATCGTTGCATCGGCCATCCGCGTAAGGGCAGAGGAAGGGATGTTGCAGATCGCAAGAACAGTCGCTCCTTTGGCCTTGACCTCGCGCACTGCCGCAAGAGTATCGAGGGTTTCCCCAGACTGAGAAATCGCAATCACAAGGGTGGTGGGGGAGATGACTGGATTTTTGTAGCGAAATTCTGAGGCAATCTCTGCTTGGGTAGGGAGCCCTGCAAGCTCTTCGAGGGTGAGGGCTGCCAGCTGTCCCGCATGCCAGGAGCTGCCACAGCCCAAGATGATGATGCGCTCTGCCGCGAGAAGCTGCTGAGGGGAGAGGGAAAGCGATTCAAACTGCGCTGTGCCAAAGTCGGGAATGAGCCGGTTGTGAAAGGCACTTTGGATCGTAGAGGGCTGTTCGAAGATCTCTTTGAGCATGAAATGTTCAAACCCTTTTTTAGAGATCTCAATTTGGGCAAGTTCAAGCTGCTCAGGGGTTTTGGTCACCGCGCGATTTTGCTCGTCAAAGACCTCGATATGGTCGCGATAGATGAGGGCCACCTCTCCATCTTTTAAAAAGTAGAGATCCAAATCGGCCCTTTCAAAAGCGTAAGGATCGGAGGCGATAAAGGCCTGCTTTTCTTTTGAGGAGATCCCGACAACAAGAGGGTTTTGCCGAGCCGTTGCCACAATGCACTGCGGGTGGTCGCGGTGGATGAGAGCAAGGCCCCAAAAGCCCTTCATTAAAGCTAGCGCCTGCTGCATAGCTTGCAAAAGATCCCCTTGATAAAAATGGGCGATCAGCTGGGCGATGACCTCTGTATCTGTATCGGATTTGAATGTGGCGCCATGATTTTTGAGCATCTCACGTAGCGCTTCGTAGTTTTCTAAGATGCCATTATGAACAAGAGCAATGTCTCCGCTTTGATCAAAATGGGGGTGGGCATTTTCGCGTGTGACCCTGCCATGCGTTGCCCAGCGGGTGTGGGCAATGGCCGCTTCGAGGGGAATAAGCTTATTTTGTAGAGACTTTTCGAGGCTGCTGATTTTCCCAATCTCTTTAAAGCAGTAAAACTGCCCGCCTGAAATTCCTGCAATGCCTGAGGAGTCATACCCTCTATACTCGAGTCGCTTTAGACCGCTGAGAAGAGCATGCAGGGGAATATCCTGCCCAATATGACCAAAGATGCCGCACATGTCTCGCAATATATCAGGTCTTGTGCAATAAGAAAATTAAAGAAATTTAAGGAGTCATTCCGATGAAGGCAAAAACGGTTCAAGAATCTGCTGTTCATGAGCATACCTATAAAATTTTCCCCAATGATCTGAACTCCTACGATACGGTCTTTGGAGGTCTAATCATGGCGACTTTGGATCGGATTGCCCTTGTCGTAGCAGAAAGACATAGTGAGCATACCTGTGTCACGGCCTCTGTAGATTCAATGCATTTTTTACATCCCGCAGGGAGAGGGGATATTCTTCTTTTTAGCGCGGCGATCAATCGCTCTTGGCATACCTCCATGGAGATAGGGGTCAAGGTCATTGCAGAGAATTACAAGACACGGGAAAGGCACCACATTCT
>JABDDY010000073.1 GCA_013287365.1 Chlamydiota bacterium | reverse complement strand
TGGCCACTCACGCTCGCTTCCACCAGATGATCGCTGATTGCTTGAAACTTGCGCAGATCACTTTCTAGGCAAAAGGAAAAGTAGGGATAAAGGGTGATCTCTCCTGTGCCCACAAGTGTTCCTTTCCGCGTCTCATCCAGTGCCTCTAGAGATTCAAACTTGAGCTTGTGATCCTTAGCGGTCGCTTTTGCAGAGATCTCTTTTAACACAGCCCCTGTCATATAGTTTTCATAGAGACCATCTTGCAAAGCAAGCGAGCCATGTAGCCCTTGGTTATTGTAGAGAAGCTCTCCAGAGAGCCTTCCCTCTAGTTTTTGCGGTCCAATATTGACAAAATGCAAAAGATCAGAAAGATCGAGTTCGGCTAAGCATTTAAAAGAAAAAGGCTGCTCCGTCTCCCCCTTACGTGGGAGTCCACTAAAAGGAAAGGAGCCATGCATATCGATGAGCTGCTCCTTTTCCGAGAAGAGAGTGGCCTCGATCTGTGCGCGCCCATCACTTAAGTGCAGCTGGCAAGAGCCTTTGGCACGCAAAGGGAGCGGTCTTCCGTAAGGAGAAATTTCCACCCAATTGGTGAGAAGCTGGCATTTGCCATGCAGGATGCGATCTTGTGAACTCTTCATGTCGAGCTGAAGATTTCCCAACCCTTTCACCGAAAGATGGGGTAAAAACAAAGAGACAAAATCCAAAGGACACTCTTCTGCCTCTGCTTGCAAAATCGTCTCTTGAGAAGAGACTTGCGCAAGCCCTTTAAATTTTCCCTCTCCCAGCTCTACCTCAAATGGCTGTAGATTCATCTCTGAAGGAGCCCACGCCAAAGAGAGAGGTTTTTTAAAATTAAATGCTTTTTTCAAAACAAAGCCATAGCAATCGGGGAGCTCTATTTTATACCCCTCTTTTTCTGTAGAAACTCTGCCAGAGGCAATCAGTTCAAAGGGCTCTTTCCAGACGCCGCTTGTCATCGTTTTAAACTCTGCAGAGTGCTCTTTTACTTGGCAGCTAAGATCGCATAGCTTCGCGCTTATCCCCTCAAAGGTTATATTTTGACCTTTCAACGCAATCTCTCCCTCTTTCCCTACAAAACGACCCTTTACATCCAGAGAGTCAAAGAGCAGTCGCAGAAACCCAAGCTGCTCGCCATGGAAGGAAAACCCAAGCTGCTCTTTCTCAAGAGAGGCTTCCATCTTCAAACTGCCGCTGAGCTCTTTGCCAGGGCAGAGAGAGCGCCACGCCTTTAAATCGGAGCAAGTGCCCAGGAGTGTTCCTTGAAAGGTCGGTTTTTGAAAAGGGGAGTTGCAGCTGAACCTACCCGATACAGAGGTCTGTGGGCCTGCAAGCTGCGCCTCTTCTACGTAGAGGATTTTAGCTTTTTGTGCATAGCTAAAGACAAGGTGCAAAGAGAGCGGAAGACCCAAGTGATCTCCTTGCAACTCAAGGGCTCCCTGCCACCCTTCTGTGCAGGGCTCTGCTTCGAGTAGGAGGTGGGTTGTAGAAAGCGGGAAGGCACCGAGCGCGACTTCTCTGCCCTCAATCTTTGCAATGAGCTTGGAGCGCGCATCAAATTCTAAACTGGCCCGGCAGTTTCCCTTTAGCGAAAAGGGTAGTAGCGACTCGAAAGCGGAAAGATCCTCGCAAACCAGATGAAAATCTCCAGAAGAAAAACTACCACGGCCAGAAAGAGCAAACCCCTTTCCTTCGCAAGAGAGGTGGAGCAGCTCATTTTTTCTAAAACTACCCCGAAGATCGAAGCTCTTGCCCAAGAAGCTTCCTCCTTGCCCGAAGAGATGAGCGCACTCGATGCGACCAAAAAGAAGAGGGAAAAGCCGCAGGCGCAGGGTCACTTTCTCAAAGGTCACAGGAGGGGAGTCTTTGACCGAGCAGCTCACATTTTGGAGCTCTAGATACAAAGGCAGTCGCCCCTCTAGTCGCTCTATAGCAAGGGTTGTCCCCTGCTTGGCAGCAAGGGAAACGAGCCTTTGACAGACCGTTTTCTTTGCCCATGGCGTCTGCAAAACAGCAAGCAAGAGCAGTAGACTGAAGAAGGCAAGGAAAAAAAAGCGAGAAAGCCGGGGCTTTTTCAACTGGGTTTTGGCCATTTAAATGATCAAACTATTTGGTTTTGCCTTTTTTGGCATCTCTAAAAAGGTAATTTTTCCAACCAGATTTATAAACAGACCTTTACTCACGATATAATGCATTTTCTTTTCTTGCGGTTTTTCTCATTTTCATCTGAAGTTCGATTGGCTACAGTTTCTTGGTTCTCGGCACCTTTAGGAAAATGAATTTCCAGCCACTCTGCTACTTCAGTTTGATTATTTTCTACAGCCAGGTCGTACGGAGTACTTTCACCGTATTTTACAAGTAGTTGTTGAGAAGCTATAGAACAAACCCATTTGACCAGTTCCAGATGACCTGCAGTGGCAGCTAAATGAAGAGGAGTCTGGCCAACATTGGTATACTTTCCGATGAGCGAAGGATCTTTTTCACAGAGCCACTTTGCCATCTCCACATGATCTTCTAGAGCAGCTACATGAAGAGGAGTCCAGCCAACATCGTCATATTTTCCGATTAGAGAGGGATCTTTTTCACAAAGCCACTCAGCCATCTCCACATGACCTCCTTCAGCAGCTGAATGAAGCGGGGTCGTGCCATCGTTTCTAAACCTCCCGATCAGAAAGGGATCTTTTTCGCAGAGCCACTTTGCCATCTCCACATGACCTCCTAGAGCAGCTGAATTGAGCGGGGTCAAGCCATCGCTGCTAAATTTCTCGAACAAAGAGGGATCTTTTTCACAGAGCCAATTAGCAATCTCTACATGACCACCTTTAGCAGCTGCATGAAGAGGAGTCCAGCCAACCTCGTCATATTTTCCGATTAGAGAGGGGTCTTTTTCGCAGAGCCATTTCATCATCTCCACATGACCACGTCGAACAGCTCGATGAAACAGAGTCCAGCCAAGCTTTCCGAGCAAAGCGGGGTCTTTTTCGCAGAGCCATTTCACCATCTCCACATGCTCATTTTCAGCTGCTGCATGAAGTGGGGTTTCGCCATCTTTTTTACACTTCTCGAGCAGAGAGGGATCTTTTTCGCAGAGCCACTTTGCCATCTCCACATGACCTCCTAGAGCAGCTGCATGAAGAGGAGTCCAGTCAACCTCGTCATATTTTCCGATTAGAGAGGGGTCTTTTTCGCAGAGCCACTCAGCCATCTCCACATGACCACTTCGAACAGCTCGATGAAACAGAGTCCAGCCAAGCTTTCCGAGCAAAACGGGGTCTTTTTCGCAGAACCATTTCACCATCTCCACATGCTCATTTTCAGCTGCTGCAT
>JABDDY010000072.1 GCA_013287365.1 Chlamydiota bacterium | reverse complement strand
AATTCAGCCCTATTGTTGGGATGCTTAAGGGGGAAGAGGTGAAGCTCGAGAAGTCTTCCCGTGTAGATGAAGTCCTTGCTAATAGTGATTCAAGGCAGATGTCTGCTTTAGCAGGGGAAGTAACGCTAATTATTGCAGATGAAGGATCAGGAACGTGGGAATTTTTTTTCAAAAGAAGTGAGTTCAGCGCAAGTGAAAATAGACTGGGCGACGGAGAGGGAAGCAAACGAAGTGGTAAACTCAACAAAGATCAGGCAATTGCACTGATTCATCAGCTACGAGATTGTGATCTGACTGCTCAAGGAAAAGAAACGTTTTGTGACTTTCTTGGGCTCACTTCATTGGCGGTACAAAATCAGCCTTTAACCCAGACGAATGTCCAAGCTGATGTAGAGCCAAATACAGCAAATTGGGCAACCAAACTCAAGCAGGAAAACCCCGCATTGTACGAGTTTTACAGAAAAAATGGGACGTTAGAGAATGTTTCTAAAAAAATAGATCCTCAAATCATTGAGTCATTTAATGGTTTGTATGGAATTAATCTAGACGAAGTAGGTACAAATAGTTGGCTCAAAGATAAAGCTCTATCTCCTGTTTCTTTAGAGCCCTATGTAGGTAATTTTGAGATGACTGCTAAAGAATGGCGTGAGCAGGGCTGTACTCACAAGTCGCCCACAACAATTACTTATAGATCCGCATTTCAACATGTCATTGATTTTATTAATCTTTCAATAGAAGAAGAGACTGAAAATAAAAGAGAGTTGAATATAATATTAGGGAGTAAAAATCAAAAACGTGTTCTAGAACGGTTGGTTTCAACTTCTTCCGAGATAGATCCTATTTTTGCAGCTATTCGTAATATTGCTCATTCAAGAGAAGAGCTTGTCCCCGATTGTAGAATAAAAGGAGGAGGGGACGAGGACTATGCGTCTTGGCTAAAAGTTATTTGTAAGGTCTTGAAAGAGAAAGGGATGATTTTTGGCACCCATGAATATGGAGCTGATCTCATCATTCAGTGCTAGCTGTATTGCATGTAATACAGCGCGCTCGTCTCAGAATCATTTTCAAAAATGATTCATCATGCTGTAATCCTTGAAGATTTTCAAATGAGCTGGTAGCGTAGGTCAAGTATGCTCAGATTTTTTTCTTTTATTTTGATGGTGACATGTCCGCTCTTTGCCGGTCTGCGATCCCCTAAAATTGTTGTGGTTGGAGCAGGGTTCTCTGGTTTGACGACAGCCTATGCCTTAGCCAAGCAGGGATGGGATGTTGAGCTATACGAAGCTCGTAACCGCATAGGAGGCAGAGTCTTTACTGTCAACGTGAAGGGACATGCGGCTGAGCTCGGAGGGCAAAATATTTTCGACGGTGGCAGGGCAGAGCATATTCTGGCTCTCATCAGTGAACTTGGCCTTGAACTAGAGACCAAACAGACTGCCATGCGATTCCACTATTACCTAGAAGATGAGCTTTTTGATGCCAAAAAGCTCTGTCGTCAAGATCCACAAGCCTTGAAAATGAAATTAGAGACATATCGATCAGCGCCTCTTTTTTGCAGGGGAACACACCTCCATTCTCATGGAGGTGGGAGGGACCATGGAGGCTGCAGTAGAGGCGGGTCTGCGTACCGCAAGACTGATCGAAAAGTCTTTGATAGGAGTCCATGAGTGTGATCACCATTAAGATTATCTACGACAACTGCAAGCACAATGCAACGCTGCAGGCGGGATGGGGCTTTTCTGCGCTGATCGAGGCAGAAGATCGCAAAATCCTTTTCGACACAGGCAATGATTTAGCTGCTTTTCTCTCTAATTCCGAGGCCATGGGAATCGATTGCCAGACGATCACCGATGTGATTTTTTCTCACAAACATCGCGACCATATCACGGGATGCGAAGAGATTTTGCAAAAGCTGAGAAGCGGCACTCCTGTTTATCTGCCAAAAGGGTTCCCGACTGCAAAAATCCCTGGGCACTTGCCAGTCCAAACCGTAGAGGGTTTTGTGCAATTGGGACCAAATGTCTTTGTTAGTAGCTTAAAAGGGGGATTTTTTCTGCAGGAGCAATCGCTTGTTCTCCAAACAGAAAAGGGACTTGTGGTCGTTACAGGGTGTGCGCACCCTGGCATTGTGGAGATTCTAAAAGTAGCTCAGCAGCAGCTCAAGGCGCCTATTCACTTTGTACTGGGAGGTTTCCATCTATTTCGCTCGAGGAGGTCCTTTGTCGATGGAGTCGTGACTAAATTCCAGTCTCTTGGAGTGCAAAAAGTCGCTCCTTGCCATTGTTCTGGACCATTTGCAATTGGACAGTTTCAGAAAGCTTATCAGGACAATTTCGATGAGATTGGGACTGGTTCAATAATCAATATCCCTTGAATTTTGGGTAGGCTCAAAATAATTTTCCAAAATCCACTATTTTATCGAAATATCTCTCATCTACAACGCCTGTTTCTACTCCATTCACATGAATAAGCACAGGTCTAACTGAGCAGTTTCTCGGAGTTGCTAAATTCTTTATTTTTTTCTCCATTTCCGCGATGATTTTGTGCCCGACCGTATTCTTAGAGAATTTGATCTCGCATACATACAGATTATGAAAGCGAGTTTGAATCATATAATCAATCTGACACCCAGATTGTTTGGTTGTAGGGCTTTGAAAAAATGGGCCTTCCATCACGATCTCTTCGGGAGAGATTCCCAAGATCTTCCAGAGAATTTTCCGATTATGGACAACAAGATTTTCGAATTGTAGCCCCATAATACCTTCCCATGCGGGAAGCTGGGTTATTAAAGTGGAAAAGTGCTCTTTTTCGATAATGGAACGATTCGGAGCTATATATTTCAGATAAAAGCGTAAATAGTTATCGCTTAAACGATAACGGCTCAATTTCCCCTCTTTTCCACTTTTTAGATCCCATGTAAAATCTCTTTTTACAAAGCCTGATTTGACCAATTCATCTAAATGCTTACTAAATATTCCTCCTGAGTTTTTCCCTAATTCCTTACAAAGCTGTCCCAGTTCTTTTGGGCCATTGGCAAGGGAAAGAACGATTTCTTTGAGTCTAGCTTTAGTGCGAGAAAAAAGATCAGAGAATATTTCATCAAATTCTCGTACTAGAAGGCTCCCTTTAGTAAAACAGAGATCTTGGATATTTTTTTCTGCGGGAAGGTTTGGTTTGATTTGTTCTAAATAGAGTGGAACACCTCCAGTCACAGATAAAAGTTTGAACTTTTCATATGGAGTAACGCGCTTTTCTTTCGGATGCCAGAAAGCCTGGCAGACCTCTAGTGGGAGTTCTTCAAGCACAAGATCTAATGTAATTCTTCCCAGAAACCCTGTACTGCTTAGAATATTCTTTTCAATCCACGAGGAGACAGAGCCACAAAGCGCAATAATGAGATAGGGATTTTTACTAAAATACATATCCCAAGC
>JABDDY010000071.1 GCA_013287365.1 Chlamydiota bacterium | reverse complement strand
ATCAAAAATCGGCTGCATGGAGAAAAATGCGCCTTTGAAAGCGACTGTGTTATAATCTGCTATGCTCAAGGTGGGAAGATTCTGCGATTGGGTGCCTTGATAATGCTCTCTCTTTTGCGATTTCGATTTTCCGTAGAGTAGGGCGGCATCAAAATTTGCAAAAATAGACCAGTTAGAGCAAAAACGCCAGCTTGGTTCTATGCCTAACTGAATGCCCACCCCCCAAAAATGATCGATAAAGCGATCTTTTGCAAGCAGATCGATATTCGCTTGAACACCACTTGGTTCATCAAATAAATTTTCTTGAAAGTGACTTTTTGTCTGAAAGCGCGTTTTTGTCCAGGCCCCTCGCATCCCTGCATAGGAGCGAAGCGCAAAGCCATTTCTTAAGCGAAAGGTTCGACCAAGGCTAAGAGCAATATTATTTAGGGTGAGCCTCCAGCTGGCCTTGACATTTGGAAAAAAAAGATAGTTAAGAGATGTTGGCCGCCCACCAACCGGTTGTAGTTGTGGGATAAAGGAGAAAAGAGCAGCTTGATTGACCCAAGGGTTAAAAATAGCGGATTGTTCGGGGCCTGGAAAAAATAGAAGTGAAGTCTCAGTTAGGACATTAACAATAAAAAAAGCAGGAACGGAAGAGCGATTTGTTTTTTGATTGTGGAAATAGGTCCAATCCAATCCTAGATCCCAATCGTTGCAGTCAGAGCTCCAGCCGACCTGGGCTCTCACCCCAGGAGACCAGTGAGTTCCAAGGGATCTGCACTCTTGATTCAGCATCGTAAATGCGGGGACTAGAGGTCCAGGAAGACTAAAGCCAGTGGTCTGCCCCACAGGAAGCATTGTCCCTTCAATGGCGTAGTAGAGATTTCTCTCTCTTGCAAACCAGTAGAGAGCATCGACAGAGACAAAAGCGTCACAGCCCTCGAGAGGCTGATAGATGGGCACGTAGCATTCGCAGCTTACGCAAGGTTTAGGCTCGCAGCAAGGAGGGGGCGGAGAGCAACTCTTTCCACAGTTTGTGGCAAAGACCTGTGTGGAAAGGGCAGTGGTTGCTGCGGCAAGGGCTAAGGGATATTTCATAAAGCCTCCTAGGGTTGAAATGGCTAAAGTCCAGCTAAAGCCCATTACAAATAGACCAATACAAGAAAGTTTAAATTCTGGAAATGTTTTTTTTCTGCTATAAAAATTAACCATCGCTATGTCTACTCTTGTGATGAAATTTGGGGGTGCCTCCCTTGCAAACCCTGCTCTTTTTGCGCACACCGCTGCCCTCATTTGCCAACGCAAAGAGCAATATCAACGAGTTGCAGTTGTCGTGAGCGCCATGGGAAAAACAACAGACGAGCTCATTGCGCTTGCCCACCTCATTCATCCAAATCCTCCAACGCGAGAGCTCGATATGCTGATTTCCACGGGAGAAAGGGTCAGCATGGCTCTTTTGGCCATGGCTCTTTTGTATCTTGGACAAGAAGCGATTAGCTTTACAGGTAGTCAGTCGGGAATCATCACAACAGCCGATCACAGCGAAGCTCGCATTGTCTCTTTCAAACCTGCTCGTATTCTCCAAGAACTGGATAAGGGCAAAATCGTCATTGTTGCCGGTTTCCAGGGAGTCAGCCATCTTGGCCAAATCACAACATTGGGTCGCGGAGGCTCAGATACCTCAGCAGTAGCTCTTGGAGTTGCACTTCAAGCGAGCAAGGTGGAGTTTTTTAAAGATGTCCCGGGGATTTTTTCTGCCGATCCCAAATCAGATCCAGAGGCTCTCTTTTATCCTCACCTCAACCATGAAGAGGCCCTTGTTATTGCAAGAGGGGGGGCCAAGGTGTTGCATCTAAGGGCGCTTATTCTCGCAGAGAAAAACGATCTTCCTCTGCATGTCCGCCCGTTTGAAAGTCCAGACGCTTTGGGTACACAGATAGACTCGCAAAAAGAGAGAGGTTCTAAAGAACCCTGTTATGAAGCTTCTTACAGCTTTTGACGAGTGCTCCGAGCGCTCTTTTTACACATTGCAGATCTTGCGCATTGTGCAGGAGGGCAAAATAAATGAGATGCAGTGGCGGCAGTGGGAGAGAGAGCCGCGCTATTTTTCTCTTTCTCTTTGGTGTGTGGAAAGACCCGGGGCAGAGAGGTTTTTTTTTGAAATGACAAGTCGCTCGATCCTTCCCACAAAGCAGCCGCGGGTGATTTCGACTTTTTCAGCGCGGTTTCAGAAAGAAGGAGATAAGACTCTCTACTTGGCCTGCGAAGTGGTGATCGCTCTGCATGAAGAGGCAGAGATCAAGCTGCTTACCAATCAAAAGCGACTCATCGAAAAGGAAATTGTCCTTGGCGTTTCCTCTGCCTATCATGGTCATCGTATTCTCGAAATGAAGGGGCTTTCCTTTGATGAGAAAACCGCTTTTGTTCAGGAGTGGCTCATCTTGCTTGTGCGTAAATTCCCGCGCCTGTTCGATCATGATCTCCTCAGCGAGGATATGCACTATTTTCTGCTCCATCTGAAGGAGTCGTTTAAGCTCTCTCATGATCATCTGCAGATGAGTCGGGTCATTTGGACCCTTTATTTCTTTTCCAAAGAGCTAGAAAAAAAGAGCGAAAAGGCTCCTTTAAAGCGCCACCTTTGCTTCAAAATGAGGCGCGTAAAAATAGAGACTCCTTTTGGTTCGAAAGAGGTGCTTGCTCTTTTTGTCGGCTTAAATTTTCTCAAAGAGCATGAGCTTTTTGAAGAGAGACATCTGCTTTCTGCCATTTCTCGCTTCTTAGGAGAGGTGCAGGCTGTTCCAGATTCCTATTTTGAGAAAGAAAATCGTCAAAATAGGATCCATAGCTGTTACATCGAGATCGAAAGAAAAAATGGAGCGGTCTTTGATCTTGCAGAGTGCCGTCGTCTCAAAGCGCTTCTTCCCGACGAGATGAAACGATGCATCGAGCAGCTTGTTCCTCCTATCTTTATGCCGCGCAACGAGGAAGAGGTCATGCGCAATATTCTCACCTTGAGCCACCAGCTCAAATATAGCGCCGATCTGCCTCAGGTGATTCTCTCTTTCGAAGAGCAGACAGATGCGGAAATCTCTTTTACGGTTGTCCTTGTTAGAATTCTCAAAAGCGGTTCCTCTTCCTTAAGAGAGCTGCTTGCGGAAAGCCATTTATCTGGCCACCTTCTTTTTGATCGAATCAAAACAGTGGGGACGCTGCGCCGTCGTTACCCAAAAGAAGCGGCAGTTTTTCGCATTCGCCTTCCAAGCAGCGATTTCTTGCGACAAGACTATTCAGTGGATCTCTATAGCGCGCGTCAGTGGGTTTTGCATAAACTGCAAGAGAGCCTTGGCGAGCTGCGCGACTTTAATGGCGGGATGATCGCTAAGCAGAGGGAAAATTTTGCCGCGCTTAAACAGGCTCTCGGAGAGCTGGCCGGTGATGCCGCGCTCTTTCTGCAGAACTTTTTCCACGCGATTTTCCCTGTTCACTTAAGTACAACCCTAGATCCACAGTGGCTTAAAATCCTCTTTCAGATGCTCCTTGCTCTTTTAGAGAGTCGAGAGGCGAGGCACTGGCTAGAGCAAAAACTCGACGGACGACTCTTTTTGTTTCTTAAACTCGAAGATTTGAAGCTTCGAGCGAAAATCTTTGCATCGCTCGAAAATTTGAAGATTCCCTTTAATGAGCTT
>JABDDY010000070.1 GCA_013287365.1 Chlamydiota bacterium | reverse complement strand
AATCAGCTTTTCGCGACTTTTGCCTATACAGCTCCCCATCTGCAGAAGGGGTCTCCGAGAAATGAATGGAAAAGTTCTCTGATTGAATCTTTCCTGTGAGATGGAGCTCTCTTGGCAAATGGTAGGAAAGAGCGATCTCTTCAAACTGCAGGATCTGCTCTTCAGGCAGTTGCAGATCGATGCGGCCCTGCTCGACTTCCAAGTTTGTACAGGGGCGAAAAAGCAGGCGAAAAAGAGAATTGGAGCTTTGGACTTTTTCCGCTTCCATCTCCACGCCCCTTTTTAAGTCCTGCATCTCCACACCCGTAGCGACTTGGCTGCCCCACCAACTTAAGGAGAGGGAGCGGACAGAAAGGGTCATTTCTTTGTCTCTAACAAGGGCGCGCAGCAGCATCTTGCTTCCCCAGGAGGTAGAGGCTAAGGAGGGGAGAAAGAAAAGGAGAATCGCTAAAATGACAAGGAGGTAAATTACGGAGGGGAGCTTCTTTTTCCTAAACTCTTTCATCAAAGGGCACAGTATAGACTCTGATCTGTTCTTTGCGTCCAGGTAGCGCCATTGATCCTAGGTCTTTGAAGGGAAAAGCCTCTTTGCAGCCTGCGTAGGTCGTCTCGCTAATGAGCAGAGGAATCTTGAGGATCTTGGTTGCCTGTTCCAGGCGAGCAGCGACATTGACGGTATCGCCAATAGCCGTATATTCTGTTCGCCTTTCTGAGCCGATATTGCCCACAACAGCCTCTCCAGTATGAATTCCAATTCCCATTTGAATGGGAGGGCGCCCCTCTTGGAGCCATTTTTTGCAGAGAAAATCGAGGTTTTTTTGCATCTTCACAGCCGCTCTTACTGCATGGACTTCTTGCCGGGTATCATCGATCGGAGCTCCGAACTCCACCATGATACCATCTCCGATGAATTTGTCGAGCGTTCCACTTTCAGAAAAGATCGCTTCGATCATCTGCTCAAAGTATTCATTTAAAAGAGCAACGACCGCTTCGGGAGGGAGTGTTTCAGCTAAGTGAGTAAACTGGCGAATATCGGAAAAAAGCAGCGTCACTTTGCGCCGTTCTCCTTCGAGCTTTAAGGGAGTTTCGGAGGAGAGGATTTTCTCCAAGATGTGCTGTGAGACATAGCGGGCAAAGCTGGCCTTTAGCCGATCGCGCTCTTTGAGTCCCTTGGCCATTTCATTGATGCGCGTAGAAAGCTCGCCAAACTCATCTTTGGTCTCTAGATTGGATTCGGCAGAGAGGTTGCCCATGCCAATTTCTTTGACCGCTGAGCAGAGCGTATCGAGGGAGTGGGTGACTTTCTTCGAAAGAAAAAAGGCAATGAAGATAGCAAAGATTAAAGAGGCGAAGAATCCCCAGATCCCATATTTGATTTCGTCATAGAAGTGCTGGTAGATATCGGCCGCATTCAGATCCACTCCGAGGGTGACCACATAATTGCCTTTTTCATCGCGAATAGGCGCATAAGCGCTCATCCAAACCCCCCACTGATCGGCCGAGGGTCTAGAATCCATGAAATAGGTATTTAAATGGTTGAGAATGAGGTTTAAGTTTTCATCTTGGTAGAGCTCTCCTGGCGCAAAGGGGTCATCTGCCGCCTCCACCCCGTACAGCAAAAGAGAGGGGTCGCCAGGCTTGGGGTAAAGCGTATAGATATCGACAACAAAAACGTCCTCTCTGCGGTTGGCATGGGCCAGCTCTTTGAGAATGTCGCGCGCCTTGATATAGTCTGGTGAGTCTGTCGGGGTATCCGCCTTAATCGATCCAAAGAGTTTGGGATCGAGCAGCCTTGTAGCGGTAGCGACAATAGATTCCGACCTGCTGCCAATGAGTCTGTAGATGAGCTCTTCGGAGTGGTAAAAGAAGGTGGAGAATCCGACAAAAGTGCTAATCAGCGAGAGCCCGACAAGAGAGAGATAGAGCTTGGTGCGGTACTTCATCTCTTTTTCAAGTACTGCATTTAGGGGATTAAAGTCTAGGTCTAGCGCCCAATCAGGAAAATCTTTGTCATTTTAGGTGAAATGAATAAAATGCTAACGCAAAGACGCTGGGTCGCGGAGACGCAGAGAAAATTGAAAATACACTAACAGAGCTGATAATGATGAAAAAAAGCAGAAAATCTGCCCGAAAAAAGCTCGATCCTGAAGAAAATAAGCTTTTGTCCTCTTTTGAAAGGGATGAATGGAAAACCATAGCCAATGTTAAAAAAGAAAAACTGCGTGCACGAAAAATGGCAGAAAAACCCGATGAAGCGACCTCTCATCGGGCACCCTCAAATGGCTAAAGTCCAGATCACTGTAACAAATGGATCATTCGCTTAAAAATGAACGAAAAATTTGCCTCCGGCTCTAAGGCGATGAGTGTGGCTGCAGAGATGATGTGATGGGGCTGGCAAGGCTGGTGAGGAGAAGGGGTGGGGAGAAACAGCTCTGCCATCAGCTTTTTGGTTTCGATCATGTCATATTCATTCCAAGCGCCGAGCTCAAACAAAGAGCGATTGCTTAAAGATTCCAGCTGCGTGTTTAAGATGGTTGAAGCCACAATGGCAACCGATTTCATGATCTCGTCTTGGGCATACTTTGTCGTTCCCAGTTTTATGCGGCAAGTGACGGTGTTTTTGCAAGGGTAGTCCTTTAAAACTTCTTGCTTTAAAGCGTCTGCCCACCCACAGGAATTGGAAAAATGGAGATGCCTTACGACCTCTGCTGCAAGCAGAGCCCTGAGCAGATCAGGTAGATGAGGCTCTCTTGCAATACCTGTTAGGGCAGCGCCCTCTGTCAGCGCCCGTAAGTAGCCAATCAGAGCAATAGCAGCAGAGGGTCCCAGGTGCAGCACTCCGAGCAGATCAGCCCCTGTTTTATCGATGTGCCTTGCCCAATAGAGAGCAAGAGAGAGTCTAATGCTATGCTTTTTAAGGGTTTGAAAAATGGCTTTGGAAACCTCCCCAGGAGCGAGGCAAGTGGCTGCATGCAAGTAGTTGTGACCGGATACTCTATGAGCATAGAGGGTCCAGGCAAAGAGACCGCCTAAAGTGTGGCAGATAGGAAGAGCGACGACAGTTGCTTGGATTTTCCATTCTTTTAAATCTTGCTCATTGTAGGTATAGACAGTTTTTTGATTTGTCCAGGTGTGAAGAGTGGGCGTGGTTTTTTGCAGGGGAGAGTTCTCTCCGTTTTCGCGAACAAATTTTTTACAAAGGCCAGCAACAAGGTTTTGCGCAGCACTGGTGGCTTTGTCAAAATCAGCAGAGTTTTCGTCCTGTTTCCTCACGCACAGTTTTGGTTTCTGAAGAAGTCCAGCTCTGACTAGATCTACCTCTAGCTGCTCAAGATCAGCCGGTTCAAAAGGCTGATCTAGGCCTATTTGCCACAGTTTAAGATGTTGAACCAGAGAATGGATGAAGGCGCTCTGCGGCTCCGGGGATAAAGAGCGTCCAATGTTATTTAAATTGATGGTGAGAAGATTCCAAGTTTTTGGAATGGCAATATTGGCAACAACCAGTTCTTGCGCCTTCTTGACCTCATCGATCAAGGTGGGCAAATTAGAAAAATCTGGCGCAAGATCTGCAGGGTTTGGCAGGGATCTCGGCGAGACAAGTAGCTCTACTGCTGGAGGTTGCGACTCTACCGAGGTAGGAGATCCGATGGATGCTAGACTCATCTTGTTACTTTCGCCCTTTCTTTCTCAGACAAGCCGATTTTTTTAACCATTTCCAAAAGGTGGCGTTTCAAGCCTACTTTTTGGAAATGGTTAAAAAACTTGGCCCCCTGAGAGAGAAATCATCGTCCT
>JABDDY010000069.1 GCA_013287365.1 Chlamydiota bacterium | reverse complement strand
CTTGCAGAAAGGAGACAAAACTTCCGTCCGCTCCTTGGCGAAGATCGGGTGCTGCCCAAACTAGTTTTTGAATTCTAGAGAGGATCATCGCTCCTGCACACATGGCACACGGCTCAAGTGTACAATAAAGAATTGTATCCACAAGTCTCCAGTTGCCCAGCTTTTTTGCAGCGCTTTGCAGACAAAGCATTTCTGCATGTGCGGTGGCATCTTGCAGCTCTTCCACTCTATTGTGAGCGCGTGCGATGATCTCTCCTTGATGCACAAGGACAGCGCCAATTGGAACTTCTCCTTTACTATACGCGAGCCGTGCTTCTACTAAAGCCTCCTCCATGAATGAATCTTTAAACTTTTTCTGCATCTTGGCCTTTATTGATTTATATGCTATCATGGGGACTTTGAAAATACAACGAGGAAGACATGTCTTTAGACAAAGGTACGAAAGAAGAGATTACCAAAAAATTTCAACTCCACGAAAAAGATACTGGCTCTGCGGATGTGCAAATTGCAATTTTAACTGAACGAATCGCAGAAGTTACAGAACATTTGAAACTCGCTCCTAAAGATTATGGTTCAAGACTTGCTCTTCTCAAGCTCGTCGGCCAGCGAAGAAAACTTTTACGTTACCTCAACTCTACTGATACCAAGCGCTACAAAATGCTCATCGCGCGACTCAATCTGCGCAAATAAATTTTCCTCACTGGTAAACCCTCCCTTGCCCCGTAATCATTGATTGCGGGGTTTTTTCTTTTTTGGTATCTTGACTGCTCTGTCTGGATAGAGTGGCCATTTCAGCTGTTTTTGTAAAAAAACAATTGAAATGGACAATTTATCCAGCAGATTACCTATGGAGATCTTATGGATAAAAATTCTATTACAATTGCTGTGAATGGGCGTGAGCTCATTTTTGAAACAGGAAAAATTGCCAGACAAGCAGGAGGAGCCGTCACCTTGCGCTGTGGCGATACGATTTTGCTCGCAACCGCCTGCGCCTCTCAAGACCCTCTACTCGAGGTCGATTTTCTTCCTCTACGAGTTGATTACCAGGAAAAATTTTCCTCCACAGGAAAAACCTTAGGGGGATTCATCAAACGCGAAGGACGTCCAACTGAGCGAGAAACCCTGATCTGCCGTCTGATCGACCGTCCGATCCGTCCTCTATTTGAGGAGGGTTATACCCATGACGTCCAGCTCTTTACCTGTGTACTCTCCTACGACGGGGTGCATACGCCCGATCCTCTTGCTATCTGCGCAGCATCGGCAGCCCTTGTCCTTTCCGACATTCCTCTGATTAAACCCGTAGGAGCTGTGCAAGTGGGGTTAATTGATGGCCAGCTTGTCATCAACCCTACCTTGCAAGAGATGAAAAGTTCTCGTCTTGATCTGATGCTCGCAGGCACAGAAGAAGCCATCTTGATGATCGAGGGATATGCAGACTTTCTGACCGAAGAGCAGATTCTAGAAGCTGTGGAAGAGGGGCATAAAGCGATCCAGCAGATCTGCCAAAAACTCCAAGAATGGCAGGAACTGATCGGCAAGCCCAAAAACTTAAAAACTCTCCATCGCCCTCCCGAGACCTTAGCCGCAGAGGTGAATACCTTGATTGGAGCCCCTTTGAAAAAAGCGCTTCGCATCAGTGGCAAACAAGAGCGCGAAGAGGCCGTCAGCGCGCTTAAAGCCCAGCTACTTGAAACGCTGTGCGCGGAGGATAAATACACAAAGATCGCTGTGGTAGGCGCATTTAAAAAAGCACAGGCAGAGATCATGCGCGAGATGATCTTAAGTGAAAATATGCGCAGTGATGGAAGGAACTCCCAGCAGGTGCGCCCCATTCATATTGACATGGGCTATCTACCTCGCACCCACGGCAGCGCCATCTTCACACGCGGAGAGACGCAATCCATTGCAGTTGCCACCCTTGGCAGCGAAAGCATGGGTCAGCGCTATGAAAATCTCAATGGAGAAGATACTAGCCGCTTCTACCTCCAGTACTTTTTCCCTCCCTTTTCTGTGGGAGAGGTTGGCCGCATGGGCCCACCAGGGCGCAGAGAAATTGGCCACGGAAAACTCGCCGAAAGAGCGCTAAAGGCCACGGTTCCCAGTCGCGACGAGTTCCCCTATGTCATCCGCCTCGAGTCCAACATCACCGAATCCAACGGCTCCTCTTCCATGGCATCCGTATGCGGCGGCTGCCTGGCGATGATGGATGCAGGGGTTCCGATCAAACACCCGATTGCTGGAATTGCGATGGGACTCATCCTCGAGGAGGGACGCTTTGCCATCCTATCCGACATCTTGGGCGCCGAAGATTTTCTTGGCGATATGGACTTTAAAGTCGCGGGAGGAGAAAAAGGCATCACCGCGTTCCAGCTCGACATCAAAATCGAGGGGATCACCCACAACATCATGCGCTCAGCTCTTCTACAAGCCAAAGAGGGGCGTCTCCATATTCTCCACAAAATGCTCGAAGCCTGCCCCAAGCCCAAAGCCCATCTCTCTGTCTATGCTCCTCGCATTGAAACCATCCAGATCAAACCGAGCAAGATCGGAACCTTGATCGGCCCTGGTGGCAAGCAGATCCGCTCGATCATCGAAGCCTCAAAAGCCGAGATCGACATCAACGACGAGGGCTATATCAGCATCAGCGCGACCACAGGAGAATCGATGGCACTTGCCAAAGAACTCATCCAGAACGTCATTGGAGAGGCAGAAGAGGGCAAAATCTATACGGGAAAAATCGTCTCGGTTGTCGCCTTTGGCGTCTTTGTGCAGATCTTTGGACAAGAGGGTCTTTGCCACATCTCGGAGCTAACTCACGAGCGTTTGCAGGAAAAAGACATGCGCCGCCTATTTAAAGAGGGCGATATGATCGAGGTCAAAGTGATCGAGATCAACAAAGAGAGAGGCCAGCTACGCCTCAGCCATAAAGTGCTCCTTCCCCAACCAGCTGGCACTAAATGAGCTGCCAGTTGATTTTGGTCAGGCACGGTGAGACGGACTGGAACCTCCAAAATCGTTACCAAGGCTCTCAGGACATTCCCCTAAACAAGACAGGGTTAGCAAGCGCTGTAGCGCTTGCTAAAGCTCTTGCCAAGAGACCTCTCCACGCCATTTACAGCTCGCACCTTTCTCGCGCCCAAGAAACGGCAAAGGTCATTGCAAACGACCGGACGCTAAGCGTTCAGCTGCGCGAGGAACTTCGCGAATTTGGCTTTGGAAAGCTAGAGGGTAAAACAGGGCGGGAAATTCAAGAGCTCTGCGCTAAAGAGCTCTCCCATGCGACAACCCTTCCCTCCACCGAGAGACTCAATTATAAACTGGTTCCTGACCAAGAGTCCGGCTCTGCTGTTTTGCAGCGCATCCTTCCCTGTCTGCAACAGATTGTAAAAAATCATCCCAGAGAGACCGTCCTCATCGTCACCCATGGTGGGGTGATCCGCACCCTCCTGATCCACTTTGCCAAACTCTCTTGGGAGCAAACCCACATTCCCAACTGCAACGGCGCCTCTTTCTCCAGCAATGGCGACTCTTTCGAGCTCAAGGAATTTCCGCTCGAGTTTGGAGAGAGAAGTGACGTGGGACAAAAGAACGAAGATTTGTGTTAGAAGAAACCCCAAGAACCCTGAAAAATTGGGGTTTCTTGGGGTTTAACTTTGGTCAGAAAATAGGGCTACTCGTCGCCAAAAGTCTCTTTTTGCTTTGCAAGCAGCTGTGCTTGGACCGTTGGGAGAAGAGTTGTTACCTCTTGTATGATCGTTTTGTACCTTGCAAATTTTTGAGAGAACTCGGCCAAGTCTCCAGTAGCCCCCTGCTGGAAAAATTCTTTAATCTGTCTATCAAGCCCTAGTTTCTGTTGCATTAGATCATGAAATTTTTGCGCCGATGGTATTCGGCTGTGTATCCTGCGATCCACATGTCTAGTCGCCTGATTAAATTTCGCCCATACCCACACGAACTCTCTATCAATGGTCTCATATTCTTGTCGAAATGCCTCGACTTCGGGGTTAACTGCTTGTTGGGTAGTCGTAGTAGCCGCTGTAGCCTCAGGAGCTGTAGAAACTGCGCTAGTTGAGCTCGTAGCAGTAGAGCCCGCCGGCT
>JABDDY010000068.1 GCA_013287365.1 Chlamydiota bacterium | reverse complement strand
AAGTTCTACAGGAAGTCTACTGAGCTCTTCTCTTTTTTTGAGAATATAGGATTTAACACGGGCAAAGATCGCTTCTTTGTCCAGGTGGGCTCCCCCCTCTGGCTCCTCAATCTGATCATCGATGACTCCAAAGGGAAGAAGCTCTTCCACATGCATCTTAAGAGCCATTGCAGCCCTCTCTTTTTTTTGACTATCTTTCCATAAAATAGAGGCACATCCCTCTGGGGAAATCACGCTATAGTAGGCGTGTTCAAGCATCGCGATCCGATCGCCTATCCCTACCCCAAGCGCGCCACCTGAGCAGCCCTCCCCGATTAAAATGACAATAATCGGTGTGGGTAAAGAGCTCATTTTGCGCAAATTCTCAGCAATCGCCCAGCCCTGGCCTCTTTCTTCTGCGGCAAGGCCAGCAAAAGCTCCAGGTGTGTCGACAAGAGAGAGGATGGGGAGTTTGAATTTAGCAGCGAGCTGCATACAGCGAAGTGCTTTGCGGTACCCCTCGGGATAGGGCATGCCAAAATTTCTTTTCATTCGGCTCTCAGTATCGCACCCCTTTTCCTGGGCAATCACAAGAAACCTCTTGCCCCCGATGTGACAGAGCCCCGCGATGATCGCGCAGTCATCTCGGTAGAGCCGATCGCCATGGATCTCTGTAAAATCTTCGCAAACTGCGCGGATATAATCAACTGAACGAGGACGGGCGGGGTGCCTACAGACAAGGACCCTTTCCCAGGCCGTTAAGGTCGTAATTGTCATGTTCCTGCTTTCCTCGGCGTTGCCGTTTCACGACCTGGCAGCTGGCTCTCTGAAAAGTTTTTTACAATCTGCACATGGGTGGGCTTTGTCACGACAATCGCAAAAAGCTCTTCAAGAGCCTCATGCTCTAAATAAATGTCCCCCTCACTCAAATACTTGCCAATCACCGACTGGTTTTCTACAAGCGTCCCCGCCTCGTTTTTCACCCAAGGGGCGCCTTGAATCCCCAAACCCTCGCCAAAAGGGAGCCATCTGGTCCCAAATACGGTGATCATCTCCACCTCTTGACCTCCATGAAAACCGACCGTTCCCGGCTTATAGATCGCCACCCGATCACCGAGCTCAAATTGACCAAGAGGTGTCACACACTTAAGACTGCTCGGGTCGGATTTGCCAGCACCTACCCGATAGGTCTTGAGAAGCACGCGCTCGTTTGTCCCAATGTCAAAATAATAAAGAACCATCTGAAGACGCGAAAGATTGACGACAAGGTAAAATTCGATCTGCTTATCCGGCACAAAGACATTGAAACGGCTTCCCTCTTGCACAACTTGAGAAAAATAATCGGGACGGCCGTTTAAGCTGCGCGCGATGAAATGGCGAGAGGTGTGATAGTGAGCAGCATAATCGGCCACCCAGGCAGCTCTTCCCTTAAGCCAGGACACCTGGCTTGAATAGGTCACCGTTTGCACAATCGGAAGCTTGAGCGGTCCTGTGGTGAAGAGCTCAAAGATCCGGTCGATCGAGGGCAGATCTCCCAAATGCTCCTCTGCGACTTTCCCTTCCAAAGGAGGGCGTACAGGAGAGGGGGAGAGAGGAGAGAGGCTTTTGACCTGAGGCGGTTGCGATTTTTTTGCGCCCTGCAAAATCGGTTTTTCTACTCCCCCAGCAACACTTAAGGAGGCGGAGCCTGGTTTTTTCTTGCAAAGCATAAAAACCCCAAACCCCACCAAAAGCAGAAGGAGCGACACTAAAATAAATCCTCGTCTTGTCATGACGCCTATTATGCCTTACCTGAGGAAATTTAGGCTAGAGATCCGGTCACCTCTCGGCAATTAAAGTTTTTATACCAAAGGAGAAGAAGCCGTTTGCGCAGGTTTTTTTTCAATGAGCGCACGCATCTTTTTCCCCGCTGTGAATTTGACAACCCGACGGGCGGGAATCACAATGGGAACAGAGGCGTTTTTGGGATTGCGCCCAATTTTTTGCTTTCTTTTGACGATCTCAAAAACCCCAAAATCGCGAAATTCAATCCGATCGCCTTGAACGAGATCATCGGTCATACAATCTAAAAAAGTTTGAATGACACTTCTGACATGGTTGGGATGCATTCCCAGTTTCTCTGAGATGAGTTGAATAAATTTCTTTTTTGTCACTGTTTCCATAAGCACAGACCCTTGGGTTATGAGATGATTGTTGATCCCTATTCTTTAAAGAGAGTGATTTTCAGGCAAGGGCTTCAACCAAAATTTTTTTCTTTTTTCCTGCCCCTAGAAGTAAAAAGCGGCCGCCCACAAGATGGTTATTCTTTATTTGGAAGTCCGGATCATCAATTCTCTCATTATTGAGATAGGCTCCTCCGTTCTTGATGAGACGCACTCCCTCTCCTTTGCTCGGAAGTAGCCCCGTCTTTACCGCCACCTCTGTAAACTTTGATCCAATGAGCTCCTCAATCGGCAAGGCGGCATGTGGCATGTCATCTCGAATCTTTTCGAGCAGCGTTGCATCAAGGGTCGTCTCTGCTCCGGGAGCCGCTGTCTCTGTCACAAGCTCCGCAGTTTTGAGTCCCTCTTCTCCATGCATCATGCGTGTCAGCTCCTCGGCAAGGCGCTTTTGCGCAGTATTTGGGATATAACTGCGTTTTTGCATCTGCTCTTCAATCTCTGCAATTTCTTCAAGATCCATGAAGGTAATCATCCGCATCAATTTGGGGACATCGGAATCGGGCAGCCGAACCAGGTACTGATAGAATTGATAAGGAGAGCAATAATCAGGCGAGAGCCAGATGGCTCCCTCTTCTGTCTTACCAAATTTCTTGCCATCGCTGCGCGTCAAAAGAGGGGTGGTGAGCCCATAACAACTTTCCCCCTTTAATTTGCGAATGAGCTCAATGCCAGCTGTGATATTGCCCCACTGGTCACTTCCTCCAATTTGCAAACTGACCCCATGCTCTGTCCAGAGATGATAAAAATCATAGGCTTGCAAAAGCTGGTAGCTGAACTCTGTAAAACTAATGCCCTCTTCCGATTCAAGACGAGCGCGAACGCTTTCTTTAGCAAGCATAGGCCCTAGTCGAAAATGTTTGCCCACATCGCGCAAAAAATCGATCAGAGGATAGGCCCCAAGCCAGGTCTCATTATTGACAAAGAGTGGTTTGGCCGTAGGATGATCAAACTGTAAGACTCGCTCAAAATGGCCCGCAATGGAGGCGGTATTTTTCTTCACTGTTGCAGGATCGAGCAGCGGCCTTTCCCGGCTTTTGCCTGAAGGGTCGCCAATTTTTACCGTCCCTCCCCCTAAAAGGACAACAGGGGTATGGCCATGTCTTTGAAAATGGGCCAGGATCACGATCGAAACCAGGTTCCCAAGATGCAAACTCCCCGCTGTCGGATCAAATCCTGCATAGACCTTCAAGGGATGACTTGTACGCTGGATCAGCTCCTCGCTAGAAAGGGCGTCGACAAGGCCTCTTTTTCTTAAAACTTCGATAATATTCATTGGTGGCGCAGCTGCTCCGCAATTTTGGCAATGCGCTCAGAAAGCTGTGCCGTATTTTGGTTCTCATCAAAAAGAGCGATCGACTTTGATCTTAAGACAACACGCTGATGGGCATGCCGCGCGATCCAGCGGTGAATTTCGAGACTTTTTTCCCTGAGAGCTTGAGGGGTAAAGTGTATGTCGAGCTCCTGGGTCCGTTTCTTGAGCTTTTCTCGTGCCTTTTTTGTCTTAGGGCTTTCCTCGGCAAGCGCTCTCTTTTTCATTACATCAGTCCGGTTCTTTTTTAACATAACCCCTATGATGATATAATTCAATTGGTTACAATAGGGCGATGGGTACTGACCTCATTGCAAAAGAAGCCGCAGCTTCAAAGGCCCTAGAGTGGGTCAAACCGGGTATGGTGATTGGCCTGGGGACAGGGAGCACCGTCTATTTTTTCCTTCAAAAACTGGGCGCTCTCTGCCAAAAAGGGCTGCGCATCACCGCCTTCCCAAGTTCTCTAGAAACAGAAAAACTCGCTAAGCAGCTGGCCATTCCCCTCACCCATGACCCCTCCTTAACAGAGGTTGATCTGACAATCGATGGTGCCGATGAAATTGATGGGCAAAAGAAAATGATCAAAGGGGCTGGAGGCGCTCTTGTGCGGGAAAAGATCTTAGCACACATGAGCCGTGAGATGATCGTGATTGTCGATTCTAGCAAAAAAGTGGTTAAGCTCGGCAAAAAACCTCTCCCTGTAGAGATTATCCCCTTTGCTGCGAAGGCTACACAAAAAACACTGCTCGATCTGGGATTTCAAGGCAATTGGAGGCAAACAGCGGATAAAAAACCCTACCTAACCGACAACGGCAATTTCATCTTGGATATTCACTTTAAGAATTTGCGCGACGATCCGGAAAAAGACGAGGCGCTCATGACCTCCATTCCCGGCGTCGTCGACACCGGCTTTTTTTTTCATCTTGCAGATCGCTGCCTAATCGGGTATGCAGATAAGCAAGTAGAGGTATGGAATTAGTCCCTGTTGTCTTTAATAAGATCATGCAGTCACAAGCCTATACCTGCATCGTATTAGAGGCGGAAAAAAAGCAGTTTGCCATTTATACCGCCCCCTCTGTTGGCAAAAGTCTACAAGCGCGTCTAGAAGGAGCCTTCTCCCCAAGGCCCTCAACAC
>JABDDY010000067.1:3617-4816 GCA_013287365.1 Chlamydiota bacterium | reverse complement strand
TTGGAAACTGTAATCCCAAGGCGAGAAGAGCGTCTCTCTTCGGAGTGAACCTTGTAGCTCATTTCGAGAAACTGGCCGGTAAATCGGGTGGAAGACCGCCTCATTTGCGCAAAATCCCTTTTACTCTTTAGGCGCGCAGAAGGAGGATACCTTAGACTGTAAGGCGCTTTCTCTTGACACGTCGACGTCGGCTTAAGACTTTCCTGCCACCGGCTGATTTCATTCTCTTGCGAAATCCGCATGTCTTTTGTCGCTTTCTTTTGCTGGGTTGGTAAGTGCGTTTCATAGTTGCCCATCTTACCGTATACCCGCTCTATTCAACAACAAAAGAAAATATTTTACCTTTTCAGAAAGGGGAAGACCTGTTATAAGTTCTCTTATCTGGACTTCAGCCATTTGAGGACGATGATTTCTCTCTTAGAGGGCGTCCGATAAATGGTTAAAGTCCAGATTATCTGAACATAAGGTGTGTATGAAAGTCAGAGCATCGGTAAAAGCAGATCCCTTAAAAGGCGATAAGATTGTGCGCCGAAGAGGACGCGTTTACGTGATCAATTCCATCGATCCCAACAGGAAGCAGCGCCAAAAAGGTCCTGCCCGCAAAAAATAGAAAGATATGGCAACTAAATCAGCGATAGCAAAACAGAAAAGACGCCGCGGTCTTGTTGACCTCAAGTGGCAAAAAAGACAGCAGCTCAAAAAGATCGTCCGCGACCTAAGACGCAGTGATGAAGAGCGCCTAGAGGCACAGATTCAGCTCAATAAGCTGCCTAAAAACTCCTCTCCTGTACGTCTGAGAAACCGCTGCATGTTTACAGGACGGGCACGTGGATTTCTCCGCAGGTTTGGAATGTCTCGCCTCTGTTTCCGTGAGATGGGCCTGAGCGGTCTCATTCCCGGCCTAACCAAGGCTAGCTGGTAGGTAGGAAAACGCCCAGCGGCTTCCACTGATCGAGCGTCGGATTCCAGACGTAGCTCTCGGGTGAAAGCCGCCCCTCTAGCCATGCTTTTTTCAGCACGTCAAATGAAAAGGGCCCCCGCTCGGCCTTTTGCGCGTCTAGGTAATACCAAAAAAACTCCTCTTTTCGTGCTGCAGTCTTTCTCATTTCTCCTATAGCGCCCTCTTCTGCAGTTGTACCCTTGTGCGCAGGTTTTGGAGAAAAGAAGAGAAGGAAGAGACCGAGTAAACCAAATAGAGC
>JABDDY010000067.1:0-3607 GCA_013287365.1 Chlamydiota bacterium | reverse complement strand
CTCTTCGAGTGCCTCCCGAAGAAGCGGCCGAGGAAACCAAATAGAGCTCCGAGAAAGAACCAAAGATAGGGATTTTTTCCTCTTTTTTTGGCACAAATAGCCGAGACAAGTCCAAAGAGCATCGAGCCAACAAGACTCAAAAAAGGGTGGAGCACCATTTGCAAGAGATTCATTTTTATCCTTTTAAGAAGATGAAGCCCATTTTAAAGCTTTCGAAGGAAAAAAACCATTTCCATTTTTTTGTTGTCAAATTAAATTTTTTAATTGATATTTAGGCTAAGGATAAAAAACAAGAAGGTAGCGCGCTGCGAGAGCTCTTGGTAGACCCCGCAGTGCACTACCTAAGACGTAGGGATTTTCTCTTGGAGATTCCCTGCAAGGACAATCAAATGAAAAAATCTTATTTGGGAGCTTGCCTAGGAATTTTTTTTATCGTCAGCATAGCTCTTCTAGCAAATCATAAATCTCTTTTTGAAACAATTTCCCAAAAGTATAATAGCCTGTCTTGGGTAGACTCTAGTTACGGAAATCACCAAAACCAGAGTAGTCATCGAACCACTTCTCGCAGCTGTCGCAGATGTGGGCAGACAAAGCGCGCTTCCCTTGTTGAGGGAAAACGGTGTGATAAACACACCTACAAAAGGGAAAACAGGGCATGAAACAACATTTTGTCTTGCCCACAGTGGTGGCTTCCCTTGTGATAGTGGCCATTGCTTCTCTTAACGTTTCCTCGGCCGCTTCTTCGGGAGGCACTCGAAGAGAGAGAGGGGTGGAACTTGCACAGTTTGATGTTCAAGTTGATTTGGGCCCTGGCGGGTATTATTACGATGATGGTTATGACTACTACCCTTATGACTATGGGTACTATGATAATTACGTATGGGTAGGTCCTGGCTGGTATGGGGGATACTGGTTTGGTACACAGTTTGAGTTTAACAATTGGCACCACCACGGGCATCATGGCGGCCATCATGGGGGCCACCACGGCGGCGGACACCATGGCGGCGGACACCATGGCGGGGGCCATCATGGTGGTGGACACCACCATTAAGAGGGAAGAGTATGAAAATAGGTTGGGTTGCACTACTCACACTGAGTAGCTTTTTTACTTTAGCAAATAGCGAGCAGCTGGAAGAGTTTGATGAGAGCCAGTCTAGCGCATCGCAGTCAGAGGTCGCTGTTGGGGTTGGTCTGGATGTTAACGTAGGTCCGGGTCCCGATGGCTATTACTATCCAGATGATTATTACTATCCAGACGATAGCGGTGTTTACGTTTGGGCAGGACCTGGTTGGTACGGGGGCTACTGGTTTGGTGCTGAGGGCGATTTCAACGACTGGCATCGCGGCGGTGGTCATGGCGGTGGTCACGGCCATCGATATGAAGGGGGCCACGGCGGTCACGGCGGTCACGGTGGTGGCCATGGCGGGGGACACCATTAAGTTCTGCGCCGAATTGCCTCCACGTCCTTTTTTGCAATAGCGGGAATGGAGAGCAGCTCCTCATCTGTTGCAGTGTAGATTCTTTCTACACTGCCAAAGTGCAGCAAAAGGCGCCTGCGTTTTACAGGGCCAATTCCTGGAATCTGATCAAGAGCGCTTGTGAAAAGGCGCTTTTTTCGTTTTTTGCGCTGGAAGAGCAGAGCTCTTCGGTGGGCCTCATCGCGGATGTTTTGCAGTAAGAAGAGCAGAGGAGAGCGTGAAGGGAGCTGGATCGGATCTTTCTTCCCAATGAGGAACAGGCGCTCTCGGCTCATTCCCTTATCATGGCGACCCTCTTCTTTGGCAAGTGCGATGAGGTCGACATTTGCGATATCGAGCTCTTTGAATACCTGCTCGGCAATCTGCAGCTGTCCCTTGCCCCCATCGATTACGATGAGGTCTGGCAGATCATCTTCTTCCTTAGCCCTGGTGAGGCGTCTTGAGAGGACCTGATGAAGTGCGGCAAAGTCATCTCCTTTATGGATTCCCTTAATGGTATAGGATCTTGAGCGTTTTGGATCTTTTTCTCCATCTGTGAAGACAACCATTGAAGCGACCAGATCACTTCCCGAGAGGTTCGAGGCATCAAAGCATTCGATGCGCCTCGGGTAGCGGGTGAGCTTTAAGGTTTCGGCAAGGTCGAGGAGTATTTTCTCTCGTAGCTCCTGTTCATCCTTTTCCTTATGGAATGTTGCCCGTGCATTTTTTTCAGAAAGCAAAACAAGCTTCTTCTTATCTCCTCGATGAGGTGTAACAAGAGAGACTTTTTTTCCCTGATGCTCTTCCAAGATCTCTTCGATAGCGTGACGATCTTTGAGTGTAGTGGGTAAGAGAATTTCGTCTGGGAGATGCTCTCTTTTGGGATAGTACTGTAGCAGGAAGGAGGCAATGAGCTCCTCATCCTCCTCTAGACACTGATGGAAAGTATAGTGCTCTGACCCGACAAGCTTCCCCTCTCGGATCAGAAGCTGCATCAGGATCACCTCATCTGCCTGGCGAAAGAGCCCCAAGCTGTCGCTGTCTTTGCCGGTGGAGCGTAAAACGATCTGAGAGGCCCCTGTCACATGCTCGATCTGTTTGATCGTGCGCAGTAGAGCGGCCGCCTTTTCAAACTCTAACGCTTCAGACGCCTGTTGCATCTCGGTTTTAAGCTGGGAGAGGATCTCTCTATCTTTGCCTTGCAAAAAGGCCTTGGCTCCCTCGACAAAGGTATCATATTGCCCGCGTGTACAAAGTCCTACACAAGGGGCAATGCAGCGCTTCATCCCATAGAGCAAACAGGGGCGTTTGCGCCTTAGCAACTCTTCATCCGAGCATTGGCGCAGGGGAAAGAGTTTCATCAGCAGTTCGTGGATCTGGCGGGCTGCAAAAGCGCTTGTATAGGGTCCAAAGTAGAGCCCTTTTTCCTTTGGTTTGCCCTTATAGCGGACAAGTTTAACCATCGGCCAAAGGTGCAGGTGATTGATCATCAGGCTGATAAAGCTCTTATCGTCTTTGAGAATGGCGTTGTACTTGGGCTGATGCTTTTTAATGAGAGTATTTTCGAGGAGCAGCGCCTCTTTTTCACTAAAGACAACAAGGGTTTCGATCTCTCTGAGCTCTGCAAGAAGAAAAGGAATCATAGGCCGACTATCGCGACCTTGGCTAAAGTATTGCTTGATCCTCTTTTTGAGCTCTTTGGCTTTCCCTACATAAATAACCTCACTTGCCTGATTCTTCATCAGGTAGACGCCAGGCTCTAGAGGGAAGCGCTCGAGAAGCGCTTGATCAAACTGAATTTTAGCCATTTATCCACAGGATGCGAGAAAACTCTTCTTTTCTCTGTGGGCTCTGTGAGCTCTGTGGTGAAAAAAATAAAATTAGCAACCACAGAGATCGCAGAGCCCACAGAGAGAATGACTTAGCCCACACACTAGGAGACATCAAAATCACTACCAAATCTTTCTAATCAAGAGACCCTGACTGTTCAAGCTCTTTTAGTTTTTCTTCTGCCTTTTTTATCGCCTCTAGGGGGAGCCCAGCAAGGCGCGCTACGTGAATACCGTAGCTTTTGCTAGCAGCTCCTGCAACCACTTTGTGCAAAAAGACAATACCCCCCTCGCTTTCATGCACCTGCACGCTTAAATTA
>JABDDY010000066.1 GCA_013287365.1 Chlamydiota bacterium | reverse complement strand
GCAGTGGGTACACAACGTTGCTTGGTACCCTGTTATTCTCTCTTTTGTCGCCAGCACCCTTGCCTATGTGATCAATCCAAATCTGCTCCAACACAAAAGTTACGTTGTAGCAACCATTTTGGTGAGCTTCTGGGGAATGACCCTTTTGAATTATCTCGGGATTAAAACCTCGAGCTGGTTTAGCACAATTGGAGTCATTGTGGGAACCATTGTCCCAGGGCTAATCATCATCTCTCTTGGCCTAACCTGGATTTTTCAGAAAAACCCGATTGAGATTCCCTTCAGCTTTCATGCGCTGATTCCCGATTTTTCTAGTTTTGGCAATTTCTCTTTTCTAGCGGGACTTTTCCTCGCCTTTGCGGGACTCGAAGTCTCCTCTGCCTATGCAGGCGAGGTGAAAAACCCGCAAAAAAACTACCCGCGCGCCATCATTTTAGCGGCAGTGATCACCTTTGTGATCTTCATGTTGGGAGCGCTTGCCATTGGAGTGGTTGTGCCCAAACATGAGATTAGCCTCGTCGTCGGACTCATGGAAGCCTTTCAAAAATTCTTCGGCGCCTATCATCTAGAGGGAGTTTTGCCCGTTATCGCTATTTTGCTTGCAATTGGCGCGATTGCAGAGGTCAATGCCTGGATTGTAGGTCCTGTGAAGGGACTTTATGCCACCTCTATTCACGGCAATCTCCCCCCGATCTTCCAGAAGCTAAATAAGCATGGCATGCCGACCTATCTCCTTCTTGTTCAAGCCATTATCGTAAGCATTACCTCGCTTGTCTTTCTCGAGCTCCCCTCCCTTAGCGCCTCTTTCTGGATTCTCAGTGCCATGAGCGCGCAGATCTATCTTGTGATGTACATTCTCCTGTTTATCTCTGCGATCCGACTGCGCTACACAAAGCCCCATGTCCCACGCACCTACCGCGTCCCTTACGAAGCACACGGCATGTGGACGCTTTCCATCCTTGGCATCATCGCTTGTGTCTTTGCGATCCTCCTTGGCTTTGTCCCTCCCACGCAGCTCAATGTAGGAAGCCTTCTCTTTTACGAGTCATTCCTCATCATTGGACTCCTTGTGATGTCCTCCATTCCGCTTGTGATCTATCAAATGCGCAAGCCAGACTGGCTGAAAAAGTGATTAATCGAAAAGAGGACAGAAACGATTGCTGACGAAAAAGACCCGCTCGACTTTTTGCCTTTTCGCCTCTTCAGAAGAGAGCCTCTTGACGAACTCTTGGACCTGATCAAAAACTAACTTATAGGGATATTTTCCAAAGGGATCCTGTGTATCATCTACTGGGCTCTCCCAAAGGGAGCGAACCTTTTTGCTTTTAGTCACAACCACAACATGTAGCCTAGCGCTATTATTTCCGAAAGAAATCACGCTCCCCGGTTGCACAACTCCGCTTTCCCAAACAGTGTCCACTTTATCTAAATCAAAAGGTCCCTCCGCTTGATCTAGCCCCAAAAAGAAAGAGAACTCCTGATAGAGTGCATACCTTGCCCCTTCACTGTTACCCACAGAACTTTCTAGGGCAAAATATCTTTCTCCAACCTCTTTAGCAAGCTGCCCGCCATCATACTGACTGATGTAGTAAATCGCCCCTTGCGCGCAGTTCATCTCTTTTTTCCCCATTTGGGTATGATGCAGATTGAGTATCCAGGGCATAAAGAAATCCTCAGATAGAACGGTATCTTTAGATTCAGAAATTCCATTCCATTCAAACGATTCTCCATCTAAGCTTTCCTCTGAATCCTCATCGTTGTCTACGACCAGCTTTTCCTCTTGGCACTGAACCATCTGCTTTCCAGTAACCAGTGAAAAAAAGTCTTCGTCTTGTCCGATGCAGAACTCCTCCTCCGAGAAAAACCCATCACTTGCGGACTCCTCTCTAATAAGAGGGAAAAGTAAAGCCTCATCTTCACTGTTATAGAACTCTTCTTCTGTAAAATACCAATCAGAATTGAGGCTGTTATTACATGGAGGAATAGCCATTTTATTCCCCACTCTCTTCAAAAATTGGACAGAAACGATTGCTGACGTAAAAGACATCCGATGCACCTAGCTCTGCCCTTTTTTCGTCCGTCTGCTCTACTAGAAAAGATTGCACATCATCAAAAACTACTGTATAAGGGTATTTCCCAAAGGGCGCCTGTGTATCATCTATTGGACTCACCCAAAGAGAGCGCATCTCCTGCTTGCGCTTTGTCACAATCGCTACGTGCACATTATCGCTATTATTGCCAAAGGAAATCACGCTCCCAGGTCGCACAATTGTGCTCTGCCAGACCTCATCTACTTTATTAAGATCAAAAGGTCCCTCCGCTTCATCCAGCCCCAAAAAAGGAGAGAGATTTGTGTACAATACGTACCTGGCTTTGTCACTGTCGCCGGTTGTTCTTTTGAGATGAAAATAGTGCTCTCTCACCTCTTCAGCAAGCTGCCCACCGTCAAATTGATCGATGTAAACAATCACCCCTTGCGCGCAGTTCATGCGCCTTTTTTCTGCAGGCTCATAGTCTGGATCGAGTAGCCAAGGCAGAAAATCATCGGTATCATTCTCGCCTAGTCGCATCGTGTCCCAATCAAACGAATCTCCATCCAAGCTTTCCTCTGAATCGCTTAAAGACATCCAATCCTCACTAGAACTATCGTAAGATGCTGAAGTTAAAGGTGGCGTGGCCATTTTTTCTCCTTTTTAAAATTAAATTATAACATAAAATAACCTTTAATTAAAGAAAAAAATAATACTGTAACGTGTTGACAATAAATAGGTTGTGCTCTTAAAGGGACGAACCTGTTTCAAAAAGAGAGCAGAAGGAGTGGCTGACGTAAAAGACCTCCGCTATCCCTTCCCGCTTCTTCTCCTCAGGACTAAAACTCTTTATAATATATTGGATCTCATCAAAAACTTTTTTGTAATGGTATTTCCCAAAAGATCTCTTTGTCCCATCTTCTAGATTCAAGTAGAGAGAGCGAATCTTCTTGCTTTTGGTCACAATCGCTACATGCACATTCCCCCTATCATCGCCAAAAGAAATCACACTTCCAGGCTGTATCATCGCTGTCTTCCAAATAGCATCTACTTTGTCCATGCGAAAGGGGCCATCAGCTTTCTCTAATCCTACAAACACAAAGAGACGTTTATACAATGCAGTTTTAGCAACCTCATGAATATGTCTCTTTTTCAGCTTGGAATATTTTGTTCTGATCTTCTCGGCAAGCAACCCGCCATCATATTGACTGATGTAATGGATAACCCCTTGCAAGCAATTCATCTTCATGGGTCCCACTTGTGCATAATTTGGATCGAGTAGCCATGGCATAAAGTCATCTTGAGAGGTGATCAACCCTCTCTGGAGCGTTATCCCAGTCCAACTAAACGACTCTCCATCCAAGCTTTCTTCTGAATCGCTACCCTCGCCGTTCTCTAGTTCCTCCCTTGAAAAAAACCCATCCTCATTAGAACCGTTGTAGCGATTGTCTATGCAGAAGCAAGATGTTAAAGATGTTAAAAGTGATGTGGCCATTTTCTCTCCTTTTTAAAATCAAATTATATCATAAAATAAATTTTAATTAAAGAAAAAAATAAGATTGTAACACTTTGACAATAAAGAAGTTGCGGCAGCTCTACCCTACGAACCTGTTTCAAAAAGAGAGCAGAAGAATTGGCTGACGTAAAAGACCTCTGTTGCCCCTGCCTGCTTTCTGGCCTCAGGGCTCCGATTCTTTATGCTAGATTGGACCTGATTAAAAATTTTCTTATAATGATACTTCCCAAAAGAGCTCTTTGTCCTATCTTCTGGATTCTGCCAGAGAGAGCGGATCTTTTTGCTTTTGGTTACAATCGCCACATGCAAATTCCCCCGATCATTACCAAAGGAAATCACGCTTCCAGGCTCTATGATCGCTGTCTTCCAGACATCGTCTACTTTGTCCAGTTCAAAGGGTCCATAAGCTGTGTCTAACCCTAAAAACAGAGGGAGAGAGGCATACAATGCAGTTCTAGCAACCTCACGATCCATCACCCTGTATTTCAGTTTGAAATATTTTGTTCTAATCTCTTTGGCAAGCGCCCCGCCATCATATTGACTGATGTAATGAATGACCCCTTGCAGGCAATTCATTTGCATCGTTCCCATTGGTGCATAATCTGGATCGAGTAGCCATGGAATAAAGTCATCTTGGGAAGAGACCATTCCCTCGTCATTGCGCCTTATTTGAGTCCAACTAAACGACTCTCCATCCAAGCTTTCCTCTTCTGAAAAACAGGCGCTATGATTGGGATTAGAACAAAAAGATGTGGAAAAAATACTCATTTTATCTCCTATTAAATTAAATTCTAACATAAAATAAAATTTATTTAAACAAATCTTTGCATTTTTGTTATAATTTGACTTTTGATACAATTATTGTAATAAAACCATAAATTATAAAATCTTATGTATAATTCCATAAATCCCCCTCTTTCTCAAAAGACTGCTCTTGCTCCTCCCCCTCTTCTTCATTCTACAGAGGTACCGAGGCAAATAGAGGGCCTCTCGACTACCAGCTCGATCGATGGAGCCTCTTCTCCTCCAACTTCTGTTTTTAAGCAATTCTGGGAAGAAACTCGGGCTTTAGTGGGGCTTTTCCTTCAATCTCTCCAAGAAGGCGTTACAAATCTTCTCTCCCTGCTTCTTTTCCCTCTCTATAGCCTGTTTGCCTTCCTTCTTTGTCAACGCGAAGAAACGGCGCTAGAACCCCACAAGCAGCCTCCCATTGCTCCTCCCCTCTCAGAGGCAAAGAATGAGCGAAAAGAGAAACCCAAGCAGCCGCAAGAGCCGCTCATCGAGCAGACCATCTTCTCCTCCTCCTCCGAGCTCGAAGGCGAGAAAAAGGACTCCTACGTCTTCCAAAATCTCCTTTTTTGGGGAATAAAGAGCGCGCATGTGAAGGCAAAGAAAGAAAATATCCATAGAGAATTGACTGCCGCTTCTAAACAAAAGAACT
>JABDDY010000065.1 GCA_013287365.1 Chlamydiota bacterium | reverse complement strand
GAGGCCTGTGTTTGAGCTAGATGCGGATGGGTTGTGATTATAGGCAAATGAGCCACTGGTGGAGTATTCATCTGTGGTGGCGAAACCACCCCAGAATTTGAAGAACGTGCACTTTCCACAAGAATCTGCCTCACACTTTTATCGATCTTGTTTGTCCCATCAATGAGTTGTGTCAGTTTTCCGAAAAGATCCGTATGCCTCTGCTCTAAATCATCATCAACAGCAAGAGTCAGGAGAAAAGCTAGTTCTTTTCCAAGCATATTGCGAAGCTTCAAATCGCGATCTACATCTGGCCTTTGGAGCATTTTGAGCAGATGAGGAATCAGTTCTTCTACAAACTGCGGGATATTGGAAGGATCAATCATATAAGGCACTTCGATCTCTAGTTCCACCCAAAAACGGGGAATGGCCTGCGATTTATGAAAAACCACAATCTCATCGCACGAAGGAGCCTCTCCAGGTTTAGAAGGGTGATAAATTGCGCAGTAAGGATCTGAGTCGATCACAGGGCGAACGGGGGCATAGTGGGCATTGTATTGCTTATAAGCTCCCCCTCCTCTCAATGTCTTCATGTCGAGTTGCTGCTCATCTCCAACTACAGGAAAGGGCTCGCGCATAGAGACCCATGCGAGTAATAGGTGCCCATCGCTATAAATGTCAGAGGCATAACGCGCGCTATTTGTGAAATAGATCCCGCTGCCAAAATATCCCTCATCAGTTGAGCCTTTCCCTGCCTCTCCCTGTTGCATCGCAGTCTTGCCAAAAAAGACAAACCCTGACTCGCAGATCGAGTTGCATAGAGTCGCCTTGCTCCCATGCCATAAGGGGAGCACTTTGGTTTGCGTCCAAGTTCTTTTGCGTCCATCGTCTTCTAACGTCTCAAAAGGTGAAAAGGGCGCTACTGTTTCATGCCATCTTTGAGCAACATCCTTTCTTTGCTCCGCGCGCGGTTCGGCCCTCCAATTCGGTTTAAATTTCTCCGTCTCGCGCTCGATCGAGGAGAGGTTTAGTTCAAAAGCCTTAACCTGATGATGTTCATGTACGCAGAAGATTCTCCGAATGGCATATCTGTGAGGTTTGTCATGATGAAAATATCTCCAGACAAACCTCCACTCGGAATGCGTGGGCAAAACCTGAACTTTCTTATAACTCCCTTGAGTTTTCATTTCGCCAAAGAGAGAGTCGCTGATTCTCCAAGGACAGAGACCAGGGAGTTCTTTTCTTAAATCTATGGGAATAGGCGGTTTGGATGAGACAGATGATGGAATAGACATAACATTCCTCCGCGGAAAAAAAACTAAACATTGCCCGCTGCCAGATCAGGCATTGCTTAAGAAGTCTACAGCCAAGCAGAATTTATCGCACAGCAAAAAGAGTATAGTGGACCCCAAAATTTGGGATCCACTATACCCTAAGGATAGGTGCTTAGATAGGTCGTCCAATCGATCAACTTTCCAGGAAAGCCGAGCTCCTTTTCAGCTTCCCGCAAAGCGCGCATTTCCCTTTCAAGAGTTGCAGGGGAGCTTGCATCCCAAACAATTTGCAGAACTTCATATTTGCCCTGCAAGTCCTGCGTGATGAAGTCTATTTCGTATCCACTTGAAGTTTGGTAGTAGAAGATCTTTTTTCCCTGCCGGCGCAGATCCAAATAGACCTGATTTTCGAGCAATTTGCCAAAGTTACCTGACAAATTGAAGGTGTTTGCAAGAATTAAGCCATTGTCGATGGCGTAGATCTTTTTGGGTTTTGTCTGCATGTGACGCAAAGATTCTGTGAGAAAGGGCACGCTAAAGAGCAGAAAGGCATCTTCTAGATAGGAAAAATAGGCGTAGAGAGTGTCTTTGGCGATTTTGTGTCCCTGACTCTTAATATCATTGTAGAACTTGTTGATCGAAAAAAGAGAGCCCACATTTTTGAGGAGAGACTGAATGAAATACTTCAGCAGAGCAATATTGCTAATCTGGTGGCGTTCGACAACATTCCGGAAGACAACTGTTTCCACATAGTTTTGCAGAGTTTTAAGCTGCTCATTGATGGGAAGGGATTGAATAGCTGGAAACCCACCGATTCGGAAATAGTCAAGCAGGTAGCCACGCCCAAGGTCAAGAGCCTTTTTGCCAAGAGGCTTTTCTGGCCAAGCAAGATGGTGAGCCTCTAAGTATTCGGCGAAGTTGTAGGGCTGAATTTCGATGGCAAGAGACCTTCCTCTAAGTGAGGTGGCGATCTCTTTGCTGAGAAGCTTAGCAGAAGAGCCTGTCGCATAGATTTGGAGCTGTTTTGTATCGAGTAGCCTTCTTAGGACAACGGGCCAGCCTTCGACATTTTGCACCCCATCGAGGAATAGGTAGCAGGGCTGACTATGATTTTCTGGATGAAGGGTGTACCAGGTATCGACCATTTTGCCCATTGTCTTGTGGTCAATGGGCAAGATCCTGTCATCTTCGAAGTTGATGTACAAAATGCGGTCTAAAGAAATGCCCTCGCTTAAGAGCTCGCAAGCGGTTTGGAACAAGAAATAGGTTTTTCCCGAACGCCGCATCCCAACGGCTACCTTGATGATATTTTTTGCCTCAGGAAACTTGTAGTGGCGTGGAGTGATTGTTCCTGCCACTACGTCAATAGCTGCGCGAAATTCTTCTTGCAAAGTCTGTAGGAGGGTTTCCATGACTTTCCTTTTCTATAAGGATAGATATAACACATTTTGTCCTTCTATAAAAGGAAAGCATGAAAAATAAGTTATAACATATTGATTTTTAATCACTTAGAATATGTAAGGTTTACAAAGCGCTTGCCTTGAAAAGCAGCGTGAAATACAAGGGTAAAAAAGAGCAGGGGGCTTATGGCAAAAGTCGATACCAAAACTTCTCAGCAAGCTCTGGATATGATTCTTCGAGCGATTGGGATGCAAGAATCGCGCTATGGCGGCAAAGTGACCATCAAAGGCAAAGATCCGATCTTGGCCTCACGCCACCGCTTTGGAGAGGTCATGGCTGCTGCCCAAGCCGCTTTTGGGATGGCACTTGGAGAGATCTGGCAACTGCGTGGGGGCAAACCGCAAGATGTCACGACAAGTGTAAAAAATGCCGTCCATCAGCATCATGGCATCGCCTTTATGCGGCAAAATGGCAGACGACTTCCCTTTACCGATTATGGCTCAGCCACTGGGGTAGATTCTCCCTTAAGCGGTGAATTTTATCCCACTCGTGACGGCCGTTTTGTGAAAATGGAGTTCTATTATCCCCGTTTGCGAGATGCCGTTTATAAAGTTCTCAAATGCGCACCCACGCAGCGCGCTGTAGAAGCGGCCGTCATGCAGTGGGATGCAGAGGCGCTAGAAAAAGCCATTCGAGAAGAATCAGGGGCAATCGGGGTGGTTCGCACCGCCGAGGAGTGGCTCGCCCATCCGGTTGGTCGGCGCCTTGCCGCAAAACCGATCGTACAGGTAGAAAAAATCGGGGAAAGCGATCCTATTCCTCTGCCAAAAAGAGGGAAAACCCCCTTAGAGGACATCCGCGTTCTTGATTGCACGCATGTCATTGGCGGTCCCATCACAGCGCGCACTCTTGCAGAATTTGGAGCGGATGTTCTTCACCTTGCAAAACCCAACTATCCCGATCATCTAAACTGGCGCCTTGAGACAGATATTGGCAAACGCTCCACTTATTGCGACTTTAATGAAGAGGAAGATACTCGCGAGTTTTTTAGACTCCTTCAAGATGCCGATGTCTTTACCTGCTCTTACCTCAACCTGGACCAAAAGGGGATCTCTCCTAGACGCCTTGCCACAAGTAGGCCTGGGATCATTGCTCATGAGCTGCGCTGTTTTGACTTTGAAGGGGAGTGGGCCAACTTTCGGGGTTTTGACATGATGGCGGTCACAGTTTCTGGCTATGTCGACGCAGAAGGAGCTGTAGATGCTCCTCTGATGCCCTTGCAAGTCATTTTTGCCGACTATCTGGCAGCCTATGCAGGAGCTGCTGGAATTGCCGCTGCGCTCCACCGAAGAGCAATTGAAGGAGGGAGCTACCAGGTGAAGGTCTCTCTCACCCGCATGTGCATGTGGGCCCATGAGTTCGGGCTTCTCGATCATCGCGCTCTTGATGGAACAAAGCGCTTTGCCGACATCATTGCGGAGAAAAACCTGCCTCTTGCAACCATTGACAGTCCCTTTGGCGAGATTACCTATCTTCCCTCGCTCATTGAGATGCCCGATATCAAGCCTGGGTTTGTGCGAGGTCCTCAGCCTCTGGGATCTTCTCCCATGGCCTGGGAGAGAGAGCGCTCCTCTTGGAAGAAAGCGGGATAGATTCTTGTTTAAATCTAGCTGAGCCAGTATGCTGTATTCCATCTTTTCTCTAAAACAGGTGGTAGCTCATGTCTCTAAAAGTTTCTCCTCCGCTCACTCCCCAAGAAACAAAAATTCACCCGGTTCAAACAGCTCCAATACAAGCTGTTTATGCACAAACGGCAAGTTCGATGAGCGCTTCCTCTGCAAGCTCTGATGGCTGCGTCTCTAGTTTGTTTAAAAGCATTTCTGATTGTCTATTCTCGATCTGGAATTGGATCAAAGGATTTTTTTGCATCCAAACAAATTCACAAGAAGGAGTGCAGAATGTGGGGGTAAGCAGGTCTACTGTCTCCGCATCAAATGAGCCAAATCAAGCAAGTCCTGTAGAGGGTCTGTCAGAAGAAGTAAAGGACGTTATTTTTGAGACAACTAATCAGCAACCATTACCACTTTCTACTGATTCAGAAGGAAACGGGGTTGTATCAGAAAACAAAGCTGTTCAAATCGAAGAGAATGAAACTAAAGATCTACCTGATGATGAAACAGATAGTGGTGGCGTAGAGATAGAGGCAGAGCGAGCAGGGACAGAGGCTGAGAGAAAAAGGTGGGAGGCTGGGCAAACAGAGATAATAAAAAATAGGGTTTATGAATGCCGTCTCCATAGCGACAAAAAATACATTTATTCTGCCCAGTGTTTAATTGAAAAATCTGAAGGGTTAGAAGAAAAAGATCGTTTTTTTCAAAACCTCATTAACGAAATGATTGAAAATGAAAAGTTCAATCAGCTGAAAAAGATGAGTGAAAGTTTACAAATAGCTCAGCAAGAAGATGATTTTGCAACGTGGAAATTGCCAGAGAAGTTAAATGCTTTGGCTGCAGAGATTTCTGATTTAAATAAATTGATTAAATTCATTGCTGTT
>JABDDY010000064.1 GCA_013287365.1 Chlamydiota bacterium | reverse complement strand
CGCGATTTTTATGAGCAGTTTCCTCTTGCAAAGAGCCTGTTTGAAGAGGCCGATGATCTGTTAAAAGAGAAGATGAGTCAGCTCATTTTTGAAGGACCGGCAGAGCGACTTACCCTAACGAAAAATAGCCAGGTGGCGATCTATATCACAAGCCTTGCGATTTTAAAGGTTGTGCAAGAGGAATATCCCGATTTAAAGCCCTCTGTCTGTGCAGGGCTCTCGCTTGGCGAGTACACGGCCCTCACAGCTTCTGGCAGGCTCTCTTTCCAAGAGGGGCTGAACCTTGTCCGATCAAGAGCGCTCTTTATGCAAGAGGCTTGTGAGCGTTTCAAAGGATCGATGCAGGTGGTCCTGGGCCTTGAGGAAAGTCAAGTCGCGTCGGCCCTTGCAGGAATCAGAGATGTCTGGATCGCCAATCTCAATTGTCCCGGTCAAGTGGTCATTGCTGGGACAGTTCAAGGTCTAGAAAAAGCGGCAGCTGCCCTCAAAGCCATGGGTGCGCGTCGCCTTTTACCCTTAGAGGTTTCAGGAGCCTTTCACAGCGGACTGATGGAAGAAGCGAGAAAGAAACTCGAGCCCCTTATCCGAGCAGCGAGCCTTCAAGAAGGAACCTCTAAGCTTGTGATGAACGCCCCCGGTGACTATGTAGAGGACCTAGAAGAGGTTCGCACGCACCTCATTGCCCAAGTGACCTCTCCTGTCTATTGGCACAAGGGGATCCAAGCAATCTGTGCAACTGGTGTAGAGCTCTACGTTGAAATTGGCCCTGGAACCACACTCACTGGCATGCTGAAGAGGCAACTGATCGAAGAAAAACTCTGCTTGAGTATGGGGCGTGTAGAAGATTTAAAAAAAGGAGAGCTTTGTGTGGTCTCTTAAAGGGAAAAAAGTCCTTGTTACTGGTGGCACAGCCGGCATTGGGAGAGAAATTGCTCTTGCCTTTGGACGGGCGGGGGCCGATGTGGCCATTTTTGGCACCAATCGGGCTCGCGCAGATGAGGTGATTGCTCTGCTCAAAAAAGAGGCTTCTGATCCGCAGCAACAATTCCACTGCGAAACGCTCAACATCTCAGAAAAAGAGCCGGTAGAAAAGGCCATTACCCATCTGCTGACCCTTTGGCCGCAAATCGACATCCTCATCAACAATGCGGGGATCACGCGTGATGGGCTGCTCATGAAGATGAGCGAGCAAGACTGGGATAGCGTGCTCGATACCAATCTCAAATCAGTTTATAATACTTGCCAGGCGCTCATTCGCTCGATGATCAAGCAGAGATCGGGTAAAATCATCAATATTTCTTCGGTTGTTGGGTTGACAGGAAATGCAGGTCAAGTCAATTATGCTGCATCGAAATCGGGGATGATTGGATTTACAAAAGCGCTAGCGCAAGAGGTGGCAAGCCGTGGCATTGCCGTCAACTGCATTGCCCCTGGATTCATTGAAACGGCAATGACTGAAAAGCTTAGTAGCGAGCAGAGAGAAGCTCTTTTGAAAAAAATCCCCATGGGCCGCATGGGAAAGCCCGAGGAAATTGCGCAAGCAGCCCTTTTTCTTGCCAGTGATGCTTGTCGGTACATGACAGGACAGGTGATCACTGTAGATGGCGGAATGGTGATGAGTTAATTTTTAACCCCCTTTAAAAAAGAGGAATGAATGGATAAACCGAGTGATGGTGTGATGTCGATCGAAAAAGAGGTGATTGACGTTGTCGTCGAGCAGCTTGGCGTAGATGCCGCCGACGTTACAGCCGAAAAATCCTTTGTCGAGGATCTGAATGCAGATTCTCTGGATCTAACCGAGCTAATCATGACCTTTGAGGAGCGTTTTGGCTTCGAGATTCCGGAAGAGGATGCCGAGAAGCTCAAAACAATTGGCGATGTGATCAGCTACATCCAGAAAAAGAAGGCGTAAGCTTTTCATTTTTCAATCTCTTGATCGACACTTAAGGGTTCTTAAGTGTCGATTTTCTTTTGGTCGTAATATTTAATATTTTAAAGCTTTCTATTGATTTTTAGCACCTGACTTGGTAAAGTCATGCCACTTCCTGACTTGGTAAAGTCATGCCACTTGCTGAAACTTTAATTACGATAGGTATAAAATTATGACCATTCCATCCATACAACCTCCCTCTATACCATTCTTTCCTCAAGAAGTTTGGGGGTGCATTGGCAAAAGCCTTCCCGATTCAGCTATTCTGACTCTTAGAACAGTGACCAGGGGCTTGCATGAGCTGGTTTTTAATGGCTATTTTTTGGGTTTTAGATGGGGGTATGAGAACAAACAGACTGTTTTGAATAGGGTTTATGATGCTAGGCTTTCCGCGGACTTTAGTAGAACGATGATCAATGGCTTTTTTAGAGGGCTTTTACCGAGTCGATGCAAATCTGCAGTGACACTTTTAGGTCCCAATGCCCAGAAAGCGGTTTCAGATTTACGTTCCGATCTCATTAAAGAATATCGTATTCAGACGTATGAAAAACGTTCAGTTACACAGGGCACACCAACACTTAACCCTCAAATGTCGATTCGTCCAGCTGTTCAAGTGCACCAATTGTGGGATGAAAAAAATATAAGTGATTTAACAAAATTAACCTCTCTAGAGTCATTAGACATCAGCCGTGGCGTAAGTTTACCAGATGAAAGTTTTCATATCCTGACCCAGATAAATTCTTTAACATGTCTTGTAATGTGTTCGTCTTTTAGTCGCCAAGAGAAAGGGGGGTTGGCTTTTGTATCTAAGTTGACCTCTCTTGTGAGTCTTAATTTGATCTGTACCTCTGAAAAACTCAACTACAGCCTCATGGAAGCCTCCTTTGACCTAGGCGCTAGCTGGATGACCACATTTAGACGTGTCCTACTTCCTCTTTCTTGCCAAGGCATTCGCGCTGGGTTTTTCCTTGTCTTCATTCCCTCTTTTGGAGAGTTTGCCATACCAGAACTCATGGGTGGAGACAAGCGGATGTTTGTGGGAACGGTGGTCGCTCAGTATATCGTCGGTGAGGGCACAGGATCGCTCGGAGCTGCTTTTACCCTTCTCAGCTGCACAATTCTTCTACTAACCGCTGTCGTGCTCTATTTCGCTCTTGGATGGATCTTGGGAAGGAGAAAACAGGATGGATAAAAAATCACCACGGTTTTTCCTTTTTATTTTGGCCGTCTACCTTTTTCTCTATGTACCCATCGTCGTTTTGCTTGTTTTTTCCTTCAATAGCGAGCGTTTCCCCGCCCCTTGGACAGAGTTTACCTTCAAATGGTACAACGAATTGTTTCACTCCATTTATCTTTGGAAAGCCTTTGCCAACTCTCTGATTGTGGCCAGCTTTGCAACCGTGATCAGTCTACTCACGGGGATCTTTTTGATCTTTTATGCCGCTCAAGGAGGCAGGATTGGCAAAAAACTGACCCTTTTTTATGGGAATTTGATTATTCCAGAAACTGTTTTGGCAGTGAGTCTTCTTTCACTTTTCACCTCTGTGCGCATCCCGCTTGGACTGACGACCCTCATTTTGGCCCATACCGTACTTGCGCTTGGCCTTGTGATCCCGATACTCTACGCGCGCTTCCAAGAGCTCGATGCCAAACTGACAGAGGCCTCTCTTGTCCTAGGGGCCTCCCCCATCCAAACCTTTTTCACCGTCACCCTTCCTCTGCTGCGACCTACCCTCATCACCACTGCACTTCTTGTCTTTATCATCTCCTTTGACGACTTCATCCTCTCCTACTTCTGCGCGGGAAGTTCTGCACAAACCCTCTCTCTTTACATCCTCTCGATGCTCCGTTCAGGGGTCTCTCCCGTTGTCAATGCGCTCTCTGCTGTCTTGCTTTTTTTAAGCTCTTTCCTTGTCTTCCTCTTTTTCTCCATCAAAACCAGATTCAAGGTCTTTTCGTGAAGCGATTTTGCATTGTTCTACTCTGGGTGGCCTTAATCGGCAGCATTCTCTATTTCCCCAGGCTCCAAATCTTTCGCCTCGAGGAAAGAACACTCAATGTCTTTGCTTGGGGAGATATTTTGGACCCAAGTGTGGTGGCCGACTTTGAGCGAGACACTGGGATTAAGATCAACTTAAGCTATTACTCCTCAAATGAAGAGCTTGTGGTCAAGATGCACGCCACTCAAGGAGAGGGTTATGACCTCATCATCCCCTCTGATTTTGCGGTCTCGCGCCTTGTGCAAGAAAATCTTCTAAAACCAATCGACCGCTCCAAACTCCCCTTTTGGAGCGAGCTCAATCCCCTTCTTCTCGGGCATAAATTTGACCCCGAGAATCGCTATTCCATTCCCTTTGAATGGGAGCTATTTGGCCTTGGAATCAATAGTGAGTATTTCAAAAAACGTCTCTTTGAACCGAGCTGGCGGCTGATCTTTGAGCAAGATGGCTACAAAATTTCTATGCTTAACGAAGCGATGCAGGCGCTTTTAATCGGCGAGCTCTACCTCTACCAAAAAGTGGCCCCCTTAACCGCAGAGGAATTTGTGAAGATCAAAGAGAAGCTCTTTAAGCAAAACTCTTTTGTGGAGGCCTACACCGACTTTCGAGCCGATTACTTCCTAGCCACCGGCAACTGTCCCGTGGTCGTTGCCTCTAGCTCCTATATCTGGCGCACGAAAAAGCTTTTTCCCTTTGCGCAATTTGTCCTTCCCAAGGAGGGCACGCTCATTAGCATCGAAAATTTTTGCATCCCCGCAAGTAGCGAAAAGCAGGAGCTGGCCTACACCTTTATTAACGCCCTATTTAGTCCCGCTTCCCTAGCGCGTCACTTCCAAAGCTTTGGCAACTTCCCCGCTCGCCAAATCAGCGCCTCTCTTCTCGAGATGGATCCTGTCATGGAGCGCCTGTTCCGACCCTCTCAAAGTCAGTTTGAGCAGTACTATTTCTATGAACCGATTGTCCCGCAGCAGCAAGTGCGCGATTTATGGGTCGAGCTCAAGTCCAGTTAAAGGAAGTTAGAGGATTTCGTTTAGGTGGATTTTTTTGCCAAAAACTCTTCGATGCACTTTTCGTAGTAGGGATCAAGGGTCCGTATGTTTGCCACAACGAGACCGCTGAGGTCTTTTTGTTTAAGACACCATTTATACTCACCATCTTCATCGTCATCACTGAATTCAGAAGTTGAGGAAATGTTTTTTAAGAAAAAATCAGTTAGACTATTTAATTTTTTAACAGTCGCAAATAGTTTTTCTTCATTCTCAGAAAAAAAGTAATTAACGTGTAATTTTCTCAAATTTGTTAATTTTTCTAGGTCATCGGGAAACGATTCTCCAATAATTAAGCACCTAT
>JABDDY010000063.1:176-5325 GCA_013287365.1 Chlamydiota bacterium | reverse complement strand
GGGGGCCAAGTTTTTTAACCATTTCCAAAAGGTAGGCTTGAGAATTGCCACCTTTTGGAAATGGTTAAAAAAATCGGCTTGTCTGAGAGAGAAAGGGCGTCCGACAAATGGCTAAAGTCCAGTTCATAGCCGAAGGTGCCTATGGACTCGTCAAAATATGCAAAAAGTGCCTTAAAAGATGCCGTAAAGCTCTATGAAAGTGAGCCCAAAACTCAGGTTTGTAGCTCTATTTTGTTTTTTGCATCCGGGCTACGCAGATTTTTCCCCCTTTCACCGTTTTGGTCCGAAGCTCGAAGAGCTCGTTTCTGAGCGTCGCTCTGAAATTGCTCAGCAAAGAGAGCACTGGCGCGAAAAGGCTTTGCAGATTAGGAGCGCGCACCCTCTTTTCTTTGCAGAACTAGACGAGGCGCTAGAGGCAGGAGAGCTCCGCTGTCTCGAAGGGGGCAATGGCTCCACCTATCTTCTCAGCGATGGGGCACAAAACCCACGATTTATTCTCAAGCCCTCTGATGAGGCGATCTATTGTTTGAACAATCCCCATCCGCAGTACGCTTCCCCCTTTCATGATCGAGCTTTTCGCGTCCATCCCCATATTCCTCTCTACCGCTCTTGTCAAACTGAAGCGTTAGCCTACTTGGTGGCAAGCCTAATTGCTGATTTAGCAGGGTATGAATATGAAGGGACTTTAGTTCCCGAAACCTATCTCAGCCTTGTGGATCATCCTCTTTTTGGCTGTGAAAAACTCTGCAGTGTCCAGCGCTTTGTCCCGCATAGCGGCAAGTTGCTCGATCTGATCAGAGGTTTGAAAAATCAAACGGTGGCTAAAGAGCAGATCGATACCGTTTCTTGTGAGCTGCTGATGCTTTTTGTCTGGTATATTTATGACACCGACGCGCATGTGCGCAATTTCTTGATCAGAGATGAGCCTATCGCTCTCATCAAAATCGACAACGATCTCTCTTTCCCGCAAGAAAATGAAAAACTGCTCAATCTCCTTGTCTTTTTGCCTGAGGCAAGGAGGCCGCTGAGTAGAAGAGCTAGGGAAGTGATTGAGAATTTTCCCGTGGAGCAGGTGGTTGAACAGATGCGCTTTTTTGAGCTAGAAGAGGCGATCGACGCTTTTCTTGAGCGGTGCGCTCTTTTGAAAAAACTGGCCACGTATCCAGCCCTTTCTAAGGCGCAGATTGACGAGAAGCTTCGCCTTTTTTCCACACCAAAATCAGATTCTCAGGTCCCGTCTGCGGAAACTCGGGTAAAACCTCCAGAGTGACTTTCAGAGATTGAAAATTCTTCAAGAGCCGCTTTTTGTCCCAAGGGCGCACGCGAAAATGCTTGGCAAAGAAATTACAGGTGAAATACCCAGCCTCAGCCTTTTGGATAAGTTTTTTGAAGTAATGCTGCTGCAATTTTGCGCCCGATTCTGTGAAGGTGTAGTTACTAATGAGAAGGTCGATCTTCTCTTTTGGCAGGTGACCGGAGGTGAGGAAACGCACACCCTCTACTCCAACCATTCCTAAAGTCTTTTGCGCGAGACTGAGCGCTTCGGGCAGATCAATGATCGTATAGTGAACCTCGGGGAACAGATCCGTGAGGATCTTGCACAAAGAGCCGTGGCCTGCCCCCATTTCGACGACCTTTTTGCCATTTAAGTTGCCAAAGCACTTCTCAATGTCATGGGCGACTTTGATGGCGCGAAGAGTTGTTGGAGAAAAAGAGCCAATTAAGGGATAGGAGCAGGTCACAGGCTCTCCCACCTGATCCTCTTTGCGGAATTTTTCCAAAAGCTCGGATTGCAAAAGATGGGGAGCCTCTCTTTGCAAATAGAGAAAAAGTTCCTTCCCTTGCTCCTGACTGACATTTTCGTAGAAGAGAGTGTAGATCGGATCCTGTTTGAAAGTGGCGAAAATTTCAGGAGAGGCCAGTGCTCTGCGGCAGAAATGGCGAAAGGCCTCATTGTTAGTGAGCTCTGAGAAGATCTTTTTTTTTGGCTTGAAAGAGAGCCTTCCATTCTTGAGGTAAAGGAAGAGGCCTCCTCCGAGAAGAGGGGCCAGAAGAACCAGGACAAAGATCACTTTTCGCATTTGAGTAAATAGTTTAGCTCATTGTCTAATTTTATAAAAAGACTCTCTCGCGTATCCTCAGGGTATGCGTATCTTATGGACTCTACTCATCCTCACTGCCGGTGGTTATGGAGTCTGGCGATGGGGAGAGGGCAGGCTTCCCCTCAAAGAAAAGGCCGAGGAGCTTTTGCACCTTCGCTCTGTCCGCTCCTTAGAAATTCGTTTCGAGGTCAAGGAGATCATCGAAGCCCATCAGAAAAAACTGCTCAAAGAAAAAGGATCGCAAATCCTCGAGTCAACACTCAAGTTCTACCCCTACCTACTCATCGAATCTAAGTACACCTCCAAGCAAAAGACCAAAGAAAGCCTACTTCTCTGGGATCTTTCCGATGGGGAAATGGTGCTCCGTGCAGAGGATTGGACCAAAACCCATGGCTTTGGCGATTGCATCCAGGCGCATGTGCAGCCACATGAGCTGCGCATTTTAACTGTTTTGTCCCGCAAAGGGGGCTCTTGCGATCGCAAGCATCTGCTCGAAAAGCTCGGTGTTGAATATCCCGTCTTAGAGGCGTGGCTGCGCAGCTGCTACAAAAAAAATCTCGTCTTGGAAGCAGGGGACAAGTATCGGCTCCATCTACAAAATCCGCGGCTGACCCGTGTGCCGGAAACGGAAATGAGCCAAAAGCTCCTCACAAGGTCCTATAAACAAGCGACTCGAGTTCCTAAACACTTTTCTTCTTCTCAGATTGAACGGCTCTGTAAAATTGCCTTTGGTCCCTCTTTTTCCATTCGCAAATCGACAGAGGTCTATCTCCCTGTCTACTGCATTGTCGTCCACCTTCCAGACGGCTCTTTGCAAACCCACCACATCAACGCCTTAACCGGCAAGCCTCTGCTCACCGGACTGCTGTACGAGTGAGGGCTGTACATTTTTGTAAAACAAGATTAAACTTCAGCCTTTGTATCTAATTGGAGGTTGTGTGAGAGCACTCAAGATTTTCTTGCTGCAAATAAGCCTATTGATCATCGGCTCTTCGATGACCCTGTTAGAGGCTTCTGTGCAAGCCTATGTGACCAACCATGGATCTGATTCTGTTAGCGTGATCAATACTCAAACCAATATGGTAGTCACTACAATCCCCTTAATCTTCGGGAGCCAGCCTTATGGCATTGCCATCACTCCGAGTGGTCAGTATGCCTATGTCGCAAACTATGGCCTCGGAACTGTTAGCGTCATCAGTACAGCAACCAATATGGTTGTAGGCTCTCCCATTCCGGTAGGGACCCATCCTTATTCTATTGCCGTTACCCCCGACGGCAGCCAAGTTTGGGTTGGAAATCTTGGTACCCAAGATATTAGGATTATCGATACAGCGACCAATACGGTTATGTTTGCTCCGATTCCTCTCTTTGATACTCCTTATGGAATTGTTTTTAGTCCTGATGGCGCTAAGGCCTACGTAGCACTCAATGGGAGCGGCACTGTGGCCATCATTGACACGCAAGCTCGGACAGTGATCGGCTTGCCAATTCCAGTGGGCAGTCAACCGATTTCCCTTGCCATCACTCCGGATGGCGCTAAAATCTACGTTGCCAATTTTAATGATAACACCGTCACTGTGATCAGTACAGTATCTGAGACCCCTATTGACACAATAGGTGTGGGTGGAGAGCCCTATTCTGTTACCATCACACCCGATGGGGCTCAGGTCTTCGTGACAAATCTAGCGGATAGCAATGTCACTGTTATCGATGTGGCAACCGATACGCCCGTAGGGATTCCCATTCCTGTTGGTTCCCAGCCCGATAATTTGGGGATTTTTCCCGATGGAAGCGAGGCCTATGTTCTCAATGGGGCTGATGGCACCTTAAGTGTCATTGATGTAGCAACCAGAACGGTTGTGGGCTCGCCAATTCCAGTAGAGTCGGATCCGGTCTTTATAGCTTTTCCGACGCAGCCTCAGATAGAACCGCCCACTCTTCTTCAAGGAAAGCAGAAAAAGGATATTTTCCTGACGCAGACAGAAAGGTATAATGTCATTACCTGGAGCCCTCCTCAATCTGGGGCCACTCCAGTTGTTTATAACATTTATCGCGACGCTGCCCTGACAAGCCTTGCTGGGAGTGTGGGAGCAAATGGAGCATTAAAATTCATAGACCACGATCGCAAAGCACATGTGATTTATACTTACTATATCGTAGCAGTAGATAAATTCGGAAATTCATCCCTGGCAAGTAGTATCCAGGTACCCTGAAGGTTTTAGATAGAGAGAAAATATGCTTATAAAATTAATCTTTTTGGCCGCTTTAGCTTCTCTGATACCAGCTGAAGCAATGGTGTGTGAAGAGATCTGTGAATGCGCATGTGATAAAAATAGCCTTAAGATTCGAGGAGCAGCTTTTTATCCTCAGGGAAGTCTGACAAGAAAGATCTACGATCGATTTTGGCCAGAGGGTTCTTTGGAATATGATTATTTGTGGCATCGCCATTATTCCACCTTTGTCAACGGCGGATTTACGAGAAAAACAGGCCATAGCATTGGTAGGCATCATAAGACAATTATTGATCTAGCCCCCGCGACTCTGGGGCTGAATGTATGGCTGGATAACCTCTGTAGTTGGCGCCCTTACATTGGCGTTGGAGTCGGTGCGGCTTATGCCCATTTCCATGATTTTTCTCCTTATGTAAAACAAGTTCAGAACAAATGGGGATTTGCTTCTATTGTTCAAATTGGGATGGAGGTTGACTTTTGTGAAAGTTTCTTTTTTGATGCATTTGCCGATTACCGCTTTAACTGGTTTGACTTTAACCGTAGGGGCAAAAACTTAACAGGCGGTGCCGATTTGGGCGCAGGCTTGGGCTTCCATTTTTGAACTTTTTTAGGCTTAGAAAATGCAAGTTTTTGCTTTTTTGGAAAAAATTGTGCGAGTCACAAACGGTATCCGCGCAAAGCCGCAATGTCGCAAAGATTTTTTATAAATCATTTTTCTCCGCGTCCCGGCGCCTTGGCGCTTTTGCGTTTTATTTTTCGTTCCCTCTTGATTCGATGAGTAAATAGTTTAGCTCATTGTCTAATTTTATAAAAAGA
>JABDDY010000063.1:0-166 GCA_013287365.1 Chlamydiota bacterium | reverse complement strand
TAAGGACGCGTACCCTTAAATGGGTACCGAGGGTTCAAATCCCTCTCTTTCCGAACGTGCACATTTTCCCCTTTGGTTGTATCCTCTCAATTGAATGAAAGACCCAGTTAAAGCCCCTCCCAGTTCTAAAGAGTCGGAGATGATGGTGCTCGGCGCCATGCTCTGC
>JABDDY010000062.1 GCA_013287365.1 Chlamydiota bacterium | reverse complement strand
ACCTCTGAAATGCCAAGCTCACCTGCCACTTTCTCGGCACTTTTTTTGTGGTCCCCTGTGAGGAGGAAGATGGTGAACCTCTTTTTAAGTTTTTCAATTAAAGAGCGGCTCTCTTTGCGTAGTTCATCCTCAAATTCAAAGACAAAGACCCTCCCTTGAAAGAGCAAAAAGGTCGAGGTTTTCTCCCTATCTGCTTGCTCTTTCCACGCCAAAAAGCGCTCTTTCAGAGCAGGAGAGAGAGCTCCCTCAATAAACTGGCCATGGCCGATCAAAGCGGGCTCTCCTTGCACTTTGCCCTGCAGGCCAAAGCCGGGAACAGAGCGAAACTCCTCGAGAGGAAGGAGAGGGAGTTTTTGAGCGTGAGTGAGCTGGCAAATCGCCTCGCCGATTGGATGGTTCGCATGGGTTTCGAGTGTTCCTGCCACCTGAAGGGCAACAGCGCTGGGAAGTGGCTCTCCTAGAACTTGATCGATTTTTACACAGCGCAATTTCCCCGTTGTCAGGGTCCCTGTTTTATCAAAGGCAATGATGCGGCATTTGGCCAGTGCATCGAGGATCGCGCCTCCTTTTAGGAGCACACCTTTTCGAGCACAGGAAGAGAGGGCACTTAAGTAGGCAGTAGGTGTTGCAATGATCAGAGCGCAGGGAGAAGCGGCGACAAGAAAGGTGAGCGCGCGGTAGATCGAACCCTCTTCCCCAAGATAGGGCAGTCCCAAGAAAAAGGGGAGAGAGAGAGCAAAGAAAAGGGCAAGAGCCATGATGGTCATCGCGTACCACTTGCCAAAGCGATCGAGCAGCCTCTCAGCAGTTGGTTTGGCCTGTGCGGCCTCTGTAATGAGCTGGATGATTCGGGCAAGGGCAGAATCTTGAGCCCTGCGGGTCACTTTCAAGGTGAGTGAGCCCTCTCCGTTTTGGGCTCCTGCGGGAACTTCATCGCCTACTTTGCAGGGTTTTGGAGAGCTCTCTCCCGTGAGATGGGCGAGGCTTATCTCTGAGCTGCCCGCAAGAACAAGGCCATCTAAGGGAACAATCTCGCCAGATCTTACGAGAATGGAGCTGCCAATCGTTATTTCTGCAAGAGAGCGGGGGATCGCCTCTCCGGTTTCGAGCAGAGTAAAAGCCTGCTTGGGAGCCATCTGGCGCAAGCTGATCAGTGCTCCCTTGGTTTTTTCCATCACTGCTTCTTCCATCGATCCCGAGAGAGCAAAGAGGACAAGGAGAAGCCCTCCCTCAAGGCCACTTCCAATGAGGACAGAGAGCAGGGCGGCGAGGGTCATCAGTACATCGATATTGATCTCCAAGTTGCGCAAATCCTCGAGAGAATCGATCAGAGCAGGGGTCCCAGCAAAAAAATAGACGGCAATGAGACAGAGGTGGGAGGCGGGCCCCTCATGCCAAGCTAAGACAAAAGAGAGGAGCAAAAAAAGGGCAGAGAGGAGTGCGTTTTTTAAAGGAAGGTTGTGGCTCCATCTGCGCGAGCGGGGAGTGAGAAAGGGGCTGACCGTTTCTGCGCGTCCCGAAGCAAAAAATGGATCAAATTCATAGGGAGAGGTCATCGCACAAAAAAGTAGAGAATACTTGCACTAAAAAAGAGAAGGGCCAGGTTCCACACTGCAGCTCTTAGAACAGATCGTTTTTCAAAGTGGGCGGAGAGAGAAGCTCCTGTAAGAACAACAAGAGGAGCAGCAGAAAGCAGCCCAAATGGAGGGAAGAAAAAGCTGCAAAGAAGCAAAATCCCGGCGCTTAAGACCGACCCGACGGCCGCTCCAAGCGCCTGTTTCAGCGGATGCTCATAGGCCTCTAGTTTTAAGCCGAGCTCCTCCTCGAGCATCACCTGGAGCAGCCGATTGTCATCTGCCATCAGGACGCAGACCGCTTCATCGAGGAGCTTGCCCTCAAATCCCTTGGCGCTGTAGAGCTCTTTGAGCTCCTCCTTTTCCTGCTCGCGGTGATGCTGGATCTCCCATCTCTCCTCTTCAATCACAAGATGGAGCCTTTCGAGCTTGGCAAAACCGTAAATGGCTGCTCGTCCGCTCTTCCAGATGGTCCAGCCAAGAGCCAAAAGTGTCATGAGCAGCAGGGGAGTGTGGATGATGGTGAGCAGCAAGAGAATCACTGCCATCTCTTTGGCACTTTCGGCACCCGCCGAGAGATGGCCAGGGAGCTCAGAGCCATGCATCTCTCCTCTTGCAAAGGCTCCTTTTTTTCGCGCTTCGATCAGGTGCTCAGAAACTGTTTTGCCTTGAAAATGCTCAGGTGGTAGCTGATGGGTCATCTCTTTCTCTCAAAAAAATGGAGAAGCAATTTGCAAAGAGCTAGATAGTCGTCGCAGGAAATGCACTCGCGCGCCGCATGCATGCATAGCTGCGCAAGACCTATATCGACCGTCTCAATTCCAAGACCACTTGCAAAAAGAGGCCCAATGGTTGTTCCAGAGATCATATCAGAGCGGGAGGTATAGTACTGCAGGGGGAGATTGAGCTCTCTAGCTAGTTTTACAACGTCAGCAATGGCTCTGGCACTCCCACTATACCTTTGGCTAGCGCTTGTTTTGAGCACAACACCTCCACCTAGTAGGGGATGGTGAATCGGATCATATTTGCTCTCGTAATTGGGGTTTAGCCCATGAGCCATGTCAATGGAAAGGCAGCTGGAGCGCTCTTTGAGCAGAATCTTTTCCTCGCTAGGGAGCTGGTAAAAGGAGGCAATCCTCTCCAGCAGATCACTAAAAAAGGGAGAGCCGGCTCCTGTACTGCTTGTCGAGCCAACCTCTTCATGATCCCAAAAAATGACAAGAGGCAAAATCTGCTCATCCATTTTTTCCACAGAAGCTAGGGCGACAAGGGCGGCAAGGCAGCTTGTGAGATTATCGAGTCGATAGGAGGCTAGGAGCTCCCCTCCTCCCATGTAGCGTGGCTCTTCAAGAGGTACGAGGAAAAGCTCATGAGAAAGGAGGCTGTCAAAGAAGAGGGATTTCTGCAACCATTTCTCCAGATAGATCTGCGGATGGGATACCTTGCCAAGACCGGCAACAGGAAGCAGATGCTCTTGTCTATTCAACTTTAGTCCTGCAGTGGTTGGACCCCCTCCCTCCTCTTTATCGAGATGAGGAGCTAAAGAGGGGATAAAAAGGGGAACATCATCGAGGAAAACAAGATGTTCCTGGGGGCCGCTTGTCCCCGTGAGTGTGACAATTTTCCCGGCAATTCCAAGGTCACGGCTCAGCCATGAGGGGAGAAAGGGAGAGCCGTATACCTCGACAGACAGCTGCAGCATTCCTGCCTTTTGCACAAGGGGCTGAGGCTTTAGTTTCAGCGCGGGGCTATCAGTGTGGGCCGCTGCAATGAGAAGCTGCTCCGGTTTTTTAGAGGGCAGTCTGAAGGCAGCAAAAGAGCCTCCCTTGATAACAAAATAGCTTTTTCCCCTCTCCAGCCCCCATTTTTCCCTCATCTTTAAGGGAGTGAAATCTTTAACAGCAAGGCGTAGCGCCATCTCTTCGGCCGCATGCCAGGAAGTGGGAGAAGCAGAAAGAAATGAGCGCAAATCTTCTGTCAAATGGGTCATCGGAGCTCCTTCATCCCTCTTAAATAGTGGTGCAAAATCAGAGGAATTTGAATCGAGCCATCCTCGCGCTGATTATTTTCTAAAAGTGCCACCATCAGTCGAGAGGTGGCAAGACCTGAGCCGTTGAGGGTATGGACAAACTCAGGTTTTTCTTCCTTGTGTTTAAAACGGACGTTTGAGCGGCGTGCCTGGAAATCGGTGCAGTGTGAAATCGAAGAAACTTCATAGTAACGCTCCTGGCCAGGGAGCCACACCTCAAGATCAATTGTTCGGCTTGCTGCAAAAGACATGTCTCCTGTGACAAGCTCCATAGTGCGAAAATGGAGCCCGAGCCCCTTTAAGAGATTCTCCGCACTTGTCACCATCTCTTCAAAAATCGATTCACTCTGCTGGGGAAGAGCAAAGGCAAACATCTCGACCTTGTTGAACTGGTGCATCCGGATCAGTCCCCGTTCCTGAGCACCGAGAGCCCCGGCCTCTCTTCTAAAGCAGGGAGTATAGGAGACATACTTTAAGGGAAGCTGCTCCTCCTTAAAGGTCTCTTCGCGGTGTAGCCCCATCAGCGCCATCTCTGAGGTTGGAATCAGATAAAGCTGATGATCTTCATCGTGGATCTTAAAGAGTTGCGCTTCGAATTTGGGCAAATTAGCCGAGCCATAAGCGATCTCTGGCCGAACTAGCAGTGGCGGCAGCCAGAGCCTATAGCCATTTTCGAGATGTTGATCGATCATGTAATTGAGAAGCGCCCACTCGAGCTCTGCTCCTCTATCACAGTAGGCAGTGAAGTGGCTTCCCGCTACCTTTGCTGCTCGTTTAAAATCAAAAAGAGCGAGTGATTCACTGATCTCTACATGATGTCTTGGCTTAAAGGAAAATTGTGGCTTCTCTCCAAAACTACGCAAGCAGACATTGTCTTTTTTGTCTTGAGAGACAGGGCTTTTCTCTCCTGGCAAATTCGGGAGTTTAGCGAGCTCAAACTCAAGGAGCTGCTCTTTTTCATTGCAAAGATGGTCGAGTCTTGCAATCTCTTCCCTCAAGTTCTCTGCAGCTGAGAGCTCTTCTTCAACCTTTTGTCCCGTGCGCTTTTTCTCTCCAATTTCCTTTGAAATCTGGTTACGTCGATTTTTGAGCTCCTCCACCTTTGTTTTTAAAGCGCGGATCTCCTCATCGAGCTCAAGTAGTGGAGAGAGTTCCACCTCAGGCTGTTTGGTCTTTAGCCTGGCCTCTATAGCTGCGCTATCTTTGCGAAGCAAACGTCTGTCTAGCATAGGCTAGAGTGTAGGGGAGGCTATGGCGGAAAGTCAATAGAAAGAAGGGAGAAGCCCTTAGGGCTTCTCCCTTATGGGTAGGGGGAAGAGCGGCAATTACACGTCTTCGGGTTTATCCGTCGCCGTCATTGGGAATAAGGTTGCTCGCAAGGCCGGTCACGAAGGAGAATCCCCGGGTCAGGAGAGTCTTTGGCTTTTCTGGTTGAGGGCTTGTTGTCTCCGTGGTTGTTGCGGTAGTAGTTTCAGTGGGTAGTTTTGTAGGCGTTGTCTGCGTGGTTGTTGCGGTAGTAGTTTCAGTGGCTGAAAGTTTTGTAGGTGTTGTTGGTTCTGTGCGGGGATTGGGGTTAGTTAGAGTACTAGGAGATTTAGGCGGTGAGAGAACTTGTTCTAAGACTGTTTTAGCTTCATTAAGCACTTCTCTTTGTCTCAGTGCCATATTTTTTGCTGTCTTATTAACAGGGTTTGGGGCTTGGGTTTCTATTGTAACTTTTTCTAAAACTGTTTTTGCTTTTCTCTGAAACTCAGGTGACAAAGGAGAGCCC
>JABDDY010000061.1 GCA_013287365.1 Chlamydiota bacterium | reverse complement strand
CTGATCACTTTCTGACAAAAGAGGCGGTAGCTGAGCTTTCAAAAAAAGCAATAGAAAAAGGAATCACATATCAGGCTGCCCTTCGTATGGCCGCTTTAGACAAAGAAAGACAGCAATATTGGGAGCAAAAAGCAGCTGAGGCAGAAAAAAATAAACGACACACTCCAATTATTCGACCAAATGTTTTAAAGGATGTATGCAAGGAAAAAGGTGAATATCAATATGAAGAATAGAGAGAAAATGAGGTGGCTGATGGGTATCGGACTGATACTTTTTGGCGCTCCAATAGGTGCAAATGAGGTTGAGGGTCAAGCCACGCACCATGAATGGGTTGAGGGTCATGAGGTAGCGCTTTGCGAAGATGGAGTTTATGTTGATTCGAATAAGGGGCCTATGTGGCTGAAAGTTGTCGAGTATGATAGAGAGAATGATCGGTACTTAGTGGAATGGCCTTGTTTAGAGTAGTATCGGGGCAAGGGCAAGGAATTAGGCAAGAGGTTTAGTAAACCGAGCGATCCAATCCTCAGAAATGCCCGCCTCTTTCCGATGTTCTGCAAAAAATTGGGGACCGCGAGCCCGTTTGATCTCCATCTTGGGTGGAAGGGCTCTTGTCCACATCTGCCAAAGATCTTCACCTTCTTGTTTCCACTTCTTGAGCCAGTTCCATCCAAATGAGACATGGCCAATTTCATCATCCAAGATTCTGGTCATGAGTTGCGAAGAAGCGCTATCGCCGTGGCTGGCAAAGTGGGCGCCATAGATCGGAGCAAAATCGAGGTTGGCCATTTCAAAAGTGAGGCTCATCACACTGACATACTGCACAGGGTTTTTGAGATAAGGGGTTGAGTTCCAGAAATGGCGATAGAGGGGAAGATCCCCGAATTTGAGTCCTAAAGCCTCTAACCGTTTGATGTAGAGCCTGACATGCTCTTGCTCTTCTTTTAGAGTATAAGCAATCCCTAAGCGAAAGCTGCGGGGCGTCTGCGGAAAGGCAAGAAGGGCATAGGCCATGATCTCAACAGCGAGTAACTCATGTCCTGCAAACCTATGGAGACAAATCGCACGCTTATCGGGATGGGCAAGCTCGGCAAAAGAGGGAAGAACCTCTTTGCGGCTATGGCGTCTAAACTGCATGCTGGGAGGCCGACTCGGCTCATTCCAAAAAAGGGGAGAGCCGGGCGTCTCATCTGTCCAGTAGCCCGGCTCAAGGAGCTTTTCCTCAAGAGTATCGGCGCTTAAAATGCGCTCTGCCCACTCTCTGAGTTCCACCTGTCCTATTCCACAGCATGGACGTAGTAGGCGGGGAAAGCAAAGTGGTGGTTTGGTCGTACAGATCCCTTGAGAGTCACCTGCTTACCTAAATAAGTGTGAAGATCGATCTCCGTGCTGTAGAGGTAGGCAATCGGAAGATTTTTATTCTTGAGAATATAGTCTCCTGGTTTGTTTTTCACAGGAGCTGTAAAGGCTTCCAAAATGCCGGTGAGATGAACAGAGGACTGCTCTTCCTGCGCATAGTATTCATCGAGAGTTCTCTCTTCATGAGCACGTGCCCAGACCTGGTGGAGAGCCTGCTCAACCGGTTCCCACATTTTCATCCGATCGCTTGGGGAAAGAGCCACTTCCTCTCTCTCTTTTTCCTCGGAAAATTCCTTAGAAGAAGGATTTTTTGACTCTAAATAGGCAATCCGTTTTTGGAGATAGGATTCTTGAATTTGCGTGAGCGCTTCTTTAGCTTGCAGGGCATAGCTCGGGAAATCGGCATAGTCCTCTGCAATGAGCTGGAAGCTGCGCTTTAAGCGGTCAAAATCGATCTCCTGGAAAGGTTTTTGCAATTCTGCTTTGCTCAGCAAAGAAGCGGATTCCATGAGCTGCTGCAAAGTGGTTTTGCGCTTATCTGCTTGGGCTTTGAGATCGGGCCCTCCTGCAAACTCGACATATTCTTTTGCAATGTAGAATTTCACTTCATTTGGAGGTGCGATCTCCAGCCATTTTTTATTGGCCTGGCAGAGAGCTCCTTGGATATGATCTCCTGTATTGAGGTGACCGATGATGGGAGCCTCAAGATCGGGCTGTAGACGCACATTGACCCGGTTTCCCTCGACCACATTATCGAGAATAAAGCTGCGAAAGACATAGGCTTTTACACCCTCTGGCGCCTGGATAGCCCAGAAGTGCCCCTCATCTCCTACAACGGAAATGAGGTCGTGCTTATGCAACTCGCGCACCACCGTGCCCTCGAGGTCAGGTTCACTGCGCAGCCGCACCTTATCCCCTTTTATTTTGCCAGTAAAGGGGGTAAATACGGTTTTGACCAGAGGAGCTTTTGCTATCTGTTTTTTTTCAGGAAGAATTAGCTCTTCTTTTTCTGTTTCAATAGATGTCGGGACGGCTAGAGGCACATCTGTGGGGGTCAGACCCTCACCGTCTGCAAATCCGAAAGTGCACAAAGATAAAGCACAAAGCAGAAAAACACGTGAATGCATGAGAAAAAATCCTCCTAGAATAAGAAACTTCGCAAGTCCCCATTCTAGGAATTTCCTCTTTTATGCGCTAGTGGTTTATTAAGTGGTTAAAACCGCACGAATGTGCTGGCAATTTTTGTCGCCACAGGTGCAGCCAATGGGCAAACCGAGAAAAACAGTGTATTGCTCAAGAGAATTGAGCGGATTTGTGACATGATAGAGTTTATCTGAAACCTGGCTAATTTCCCAATCGCGGAATTTTAGATCGGTTGCTGATACGAGCTCTTCTTCTTGCTCTGCAAGCTCCTCTTTTCCGTTTTTTTGCTCATTTCCACTTTGCATCGCACGGGCGATTTGGCAGTGAGTGCAATTGCAGTGAGGCTCTGGTTTTGGAGCGATTGTAGAAGACTCATCAAAACCAAGTACCTTGGCAAAAGAGCCAATTTTTTCTAAAACCTCAGGGGGAAGATCGGGACTTAAGGCCGCTTCGGGATTGTGTTGCATGATCGAACCCATTTGCTGGAGTCCCTCGATGCCGAGACTTAAAGGAATACCAATGACGGTGGAATCTCCCATTGAAGGAGAGCCCTGGGGCAGCATAGGCCTGAGAGCAACCTCCTGATCGAGATGTTTTTCATGGGCGGCAAAGATCGCCTGCAAAATAGCTGAATCAAGGCCTGGAACCTCGATGGTCGAGCCATTTAAGAGCCCCACGATGAGCAGATGACCCTCTACCTTGGCTTCGAGGTGCAAAGAGAGCACATTGCTCCAAGAGGTAGAGATATAAGGGGGCAGACTTAAAATTTTATGGTTAATCTTCATAACTACCTTCAGTTTAAACAAAGGGTTTAAAAAAGTCAACCTTTTCTAGCGCTCAACAACATTGTGTGCTGACTGTTTATTCTAAACTACTTGTAGTAAGCCGTTTATAAAAATACTTTGAGTCGCTTGGTCCCTTGCAGTATGCTCAGGTTTTTAACCGAAGGAGAGAGATCCGCGTGGCACGCAAGACCTTTGTTTTGGATACCAATGTCCTTTTGCACGATCCCGATGCCGCCTCTAAATTTAAAGAGAGCGATGTGGTCATTCCCCTGCAGGTTCTCGAAGAGCTCGATAGCTTAAAGCGCGGGACCGATGAAAGGGGGCGCAATGCTAGACATGTGATGCGCTTTCTCGACGCTCTGAAAACGGGGAGTAAGGAGGGGGATCTTTCTCTTGGGGTTCCTCTCGAAAATGGCGCTCTTGTTAAGGTGCAATTTGAGCTAAAACCTCTAGAGAAAAAGCCCTTTCCTCTCTCGATTGATCGCAGCAACCACAAACTGCTCATGGCCTTTCAGCTTCAGGAAGAGCAGCGGCCTGTGATCTTTGTTTCTAAAGATCTCGTGATGCGTATCAAGGCAGAGTCGGTCGGCCTTGCCTCGGAAGACTATGAAAATTTAAAATTTTCTTACGACAAGCTCTATAAAGGCTGGCGAACCATTCAGTTGCCAAAAGAGCAGATCGATCTCTTTTTTAAAGATGGCTTTTTGCCCTTTACCCAAAAAGATACCCAAAAAGAGCTGCTCCCCAATGAATACTGCCTGCTCACCTCTGTGGAAAAATCCTCAGCGGTGGCCAAGTATCACCCCGAGACAGGACGACTAGAGCCCCTGCTGAAGATCAACCGAGACATTTGGGGTATTTTGCCCCTCAATCTACAGCAAAAATGCGCGCTCGATCTTCTGCTGCGCGATGAGATCAAACTGGTGACGCTCATTGGTCCTGCAGGAACAGGAAAGACGCTCCTTGCTTTAGCAGCGGGGATGCGTAAGGCTTTTGATGAAGCTGTCTACTCGCGGATTTTGGTCAGCCGCCCGATTGTTCCTCTTGGGAAAGACATCGGCTATCTTCCGGGAACAAAAGAGGAAAAACTCTCCCACTGGATGCAGCCGATCTATGACAACCTTGAGTTTTTATGTAGTTCGACAAATGAAGGAAACTCTAGGCAGACCCAAAAGTGGATCATGGAAAGTGGCAAGATTGAAATGGAGGCTGTCACCTACATCCGCGGTCGTTCGCTCCCTAAGATCTACATGATCATCGATGAGGCGCAAAACCTCACTCCTCACGAGGTTAAGACAATCATTTCTCGCGCAGGGCAGGGGACAAAAGTGATTCTCACCGGAGACCCGACCCAGATTGACAACCCCTACCTCGACAAAGATTCCAACGCGCTGACCTATGTAGTCGGCAAGTTCAGCGAGCAGAGGCTCTACGGTCATATCTTCCTTGAAAAAACAGAGCGCTCCGAACTGGCTGCACTGGCTGCCGATATTTTGTAACCTGAAGTCAGTTTGTCCGAACAGCTCTTTTTTCGTAGAAGGCAAGGGTGGGCAGCATGATCACAAGTGTTGCCGCTACAATCACCACAAGAGGGTAGATTGTCGCATTGTAAAAGAGACTCGAAAGTCCCAAAATCACCGCAGCAATGGCAAGGCGCGCACTTGTCATGAGGCTGGCTGTGATTCCCTTGATGTGAGGGAGAATCTCCATCCCCTCTGGAAAATAGAGGCCGATGATCCAGTTGGCTCCAAAAGCGTAGAAGACCATGCCAAGTGTCAGAAAATAGGCGTGCTGAGGATCGACAAATGTAGTCAGCACAAGCTCTAATCCCCCAAGAACGCAGAGGGCAATGCCGATTCTTTTTACCTTGGAAATTCCCCAAGAGTTGATGGCGCGGTTCAGAAAGAGACTGCCCAGCACCCAACCTGCCAAAATAGCGGCTTGCACAAAGGGGAAAATCGAGCGACTCATCCCAAATTCGACGACAAATAAAACCGATGTTCCGCTCAAAAAAGCGATGTAACCGGCAAAAAGCAGGCTGATCACCAGTGTCACTTGCCAAAAAGCCAGTGTGGAAAAAGCCTGCTTAAAATCGGCAAGGAGGGACTTTGCTTGAAAAGAAGTTCTCTTTTCCTTGGGAAGAGTTTCATCAAAAAAGAATAAACAGAGGAAAAAACTCAGTAAAACGCAAAAGGCAATGG
>JABDDY010000060.1 GCA_013287365.1 Chlamydiota bacterium | reverse complement strand
AGCAGAGGAAAAGAAATCTAGAAGAGATTCCCATAGTAGCGGCGAGCGAAGTGGGAAGAGCCCAAACCAGAAATTTATTTCTGGGGTTGTAGGACTTATTAATAAAGTTCATGAGAATCTTAGCAGAACCATCTGGAAAGTTGGGTCATAGAGGGTGATAGCCCCGTATGCAAAAAGAGGATCATGAGCGAGATAAGCACCTGAGTAGGGCCGGACACGTGAAACCCGGTCTGAATCTGGGGGGACCACCCTCCAAGGCTAAATACTCATTGATGACCGATAGCGAACCAGTACCGCGAGGGAAAGGCGAAAAGAACCCCTGTTAGGGGAGTGAAATAGAACCTGAAACCAGCAGCTTACAAACGGTCAGAGGCCTATGTCCCTTTTAGGGAAATGGCTGATGGCGTGCCTTTTGCATGATGAGCCAGCGAGTTAATCTATACGGCAAGGTTAAGGGACATCCGTTCCGGAGCCGAAGCGAAAGCGAGTGTGAATAGCGCGATTTAGTCGTATGGATTAGACACGAAACCAAGTGATCTATCCATGACCAGGATGAAGCAAGGGTAACACCTTGTGGAGGTCCGAACTAGTGTCTGTTGAAAAAGCCTTGGATGAGTTGTGGATAGGGGTGAAAGGCTAATCAAACTTGGAGATATCTTGTTCTCTCCGAAATAACTTTCGGGTTAGTCTCAGTGTAATTCTTCTTAGGGGTAGAGCACTGGATCCACAAGGGAGGCTACCGCCTTACCGAAGGGAACCAAACTCCGAATACTAGGAAGTCAACTGGGAGATAGACTGCGGGGGATAAGCTTCGTAGTCAAAAGGGGAACAGCCCAGATCGTCGATTAAGGCCCCAAATTCTATGCTAAGTGAGTAAGGAAGTGAAGTTTCAAAGACAGTTGGGATGTTGGCTTAGAGGCAGCCATCATTTAAAGAGTGCGTAACAGCTCACCAATCGAGAGACTTTGCGCCGATAATAAACGGGACTTAAGTATAGAGCCGAAATCACGGGTGTATTTCTTTGAAATACGCGGTAGGAGAGCGTAGTATGTGCATCGAAGGTGTACCGTAAGGAGCACTGGAGCGCATACTAGTGAAGATGCATGGCATGAGTAAACGATAAAGGGAGTGAAAATCTCCCTCGCCGAAAACCTAAGGTTTCCAGGGTGAAGCTCGTCTTCCCTGGGTTAGCCGGTCCCTAAGCCGAGGCTGAAAAGCGTAGGTGATGGAAAGCAGGTTAAATATTCCTGCGCCGCCTAAAACTATGACAATGGGGTGACGAAGTACGCACAAGCACGCGGACAATTGGAAACGTCCGTTTTGCTATGAGGCCGGCTGGTAGGTAAATCCGCCAGCATAAAGCCAGGTAGCAGACAAGGGGAGCCTTCGGGTGAACCGATGGTGTCGCGCAATACTTCCAAGAAACAACCTCTAGTCGTTGATGGCGACCGTACCAAAACCGACACAGGTGGGTGTGAAGAATATTCTCAGGCGCGCGAGATAACTCTCGTTAAGGAACTCTGCAAATTATCCCCGTAACTTCGGAAGAAGGGGAGCCTCTTTCTGTCACTGGCCCGCGCCAGGAGCAGCGAGAGGTCGAAGAGAAATGGCCCAGGCGACTGTTTAACAAAAACACAGCACTATGCGAAGTCGTCTAAGACGATGTATATGGTGTGAAGCCTGCCCAATGCCAGAAGGTCAAAAGGAGGTATTAGCCGCAAGGCAAAGTACTGAATCTAAGCCCTGGTGAATGGCGGCCGTAACTATAACGGTCCTAAGGTAGCGAAATTCCTTGTCGGGTAAGTTCCGACCTGCACGAATGGCCTAACGATCTGGGCACTGTCTCGACGAGAGACTCGGTGAAATTGTAGTAGCGGTGAAGATGCCGTTTACCCGCAACAAGACGGAAAGACCCCGTGAACCTTTACTATACTCTGATATTGGCTTCTGATTTTCCATGTGTAGGATAGCCGGGAGACTACGAAAGCGACTCGTTAGGGTTGCTGGAGTCATCCTTGAAATACCGGTCTTGGAAAGTCGGAAATCTAACGTTACCCCATGAATCTGGGGATCGGACAATGTCAGACGGGTAGTTTGACTGGGGCGGTTTCCTCCTAAAAAGTAACGGAGGAGTCCAAAGCTTACCTCATCGCGGTTGGCAATCGCGAAAAGAGCGTAAAGGTATAAGGTAGGTTAACTGCGAGACCTACAAGTCGAGCAGGTACGAAAGTAGGGCTTAGTGATCCGGCGGTAGAATGTGGAATCGCCGTCGCTTAACGGATAAAAGGTACTCCGGGGATAACAGGCTTATCGCCACCAAGAGTTCATATCGACGTGGCGGTTTGGCACCTCGATGTCGACTCATCGCATCCTGGGGCTGGAGAAGGTCCCAAGGGTTTGGCTGTTCGCCAATTAAAGCGGTACGCGAGTTGGGTTCAAAACGTCGTGAGACAGTTTGGTCCCTATCTGTTGTGGGCGCAGGATACTTGAGAAGAGCTACTCCTAGTACGAGAGGACCGGAGTGGACGAACCTCTGGTGTACCGGTTGTTTTGCCAAAAGCATAGCCGGGTAGCCATGTTCGGAGAGGATAAGCGTTGAAAGCATCTAAACGCCAAGCCTCCTTCAAGATAAAGTATCCCTATGAGACCCCCTGAAGATGACAGGGTTGATAGGCGGGATGTGTACGCACAGTAATGTGTTTAGCTAACCCGTACTAATTGGTCCACTGGCTTGTTTACTTTTTTTTCATTATTGACAAACCCTCTGATAAGAGGTGTTGCCAATGATGTTTCGCGCCAAATTTCTTCAAAGAATGAGGGAATTCTTGAGCGTCTTTTTATCTCAGTGAAATCTGAGAGACAATTTTGTATAGTCGATTTTCTTACAACGATTTATTTTCCTGGTGGCGATAGAGAAGGGGATATACCTGATCCCATCCCGAACTCAGAAGTCAAGCCCTTCTTCGCCGATGGTACTATACTCAAGAGTATGGGAGAGTAGGTAGTTGCCAGGTTTTCCTTTAGCCCCAGCTGTGAACCAGCTGGGGCTTTTTTTATTGGTCTTAACCAATAATATTTTTTTGCAAACCTCTTAAAAAGAATGACTTATACTAATTATCGAAAATAACTTCGAAGGTATTTTCGGTAACTAGCATTAACTCTTCTTTCTTTCGTTGACAGTTGTTTTGTATTGACGAACAGTAAATCACGTGGTACAATTATATTATTATTATTTAATTATTATATAAAAATTTATGGCCATTCATTCTATAGAACACACCTTCTGCAACGAAGAGTTTTGGGCAGCTATTGTTTCTCAGATTGACGACTTTAAAGATCTGAGTCGTATGAGCCGACTGAACAACTGGTTTCGCAAGCTCATAGATAGAAAGTACTTCTGGGAGCCTATCCAAAAGTCTCTTCTGCAAAAGATTGGATCTCAGCGTCAATGGGTCTATTTAGCACAGAAAGACAAAAAAAAGAGTGTGTGCCATATCCTGAAGAATTGCCCAACATCTGGTGATCAGCTAATTCAAAAAATAGAAATTTTTTTCCAGTTTCTGCGGGGAAATACACAGAATGTCATGAGTTGCCTATTTTCCGATGGGATAGAAATGAACATTATCATTTCCCCTAAATTGGGACGGGCTCCGAGCCCACAATTGAGCTACTGTGATTGTCGGATGAAGTTTTTTGAACTGACATTTGAAAGGGCAAGAGAGTCTTCAGAACGCTTTGAAAGACTCGAGAATAGGCCTGATGGTCGTTGGCGAAGAATCTTTGCCAGAGGGGGTATTGCTGTATGTGAATTGATTTTTCCAAAAAATAAGCATGCCCTATCAGAACAACCAACCTCTGAGCCATTTTGCCAAGAGCTACAAAATAGACTATTAGAGGTCATTTTAGACCGGTTGATCCCATCTCCTCTGACCGATCTTTCTCGTAATGCAAACCCTTATTAAAAAGAAGTTTGTATTTTTTGCATTATATTAAATTATTTATTATAATATTACTATGAACCTATCCGCAAATTCGAAGGCGCTGATTTTTGAAGGATTTTTTCGTCATTTTTAAAGCCGCTTCGTAGGACATACTTAGATAAGTAGACCAAGAAGCGGCTTTAAAAATGACGAAAAAAGACTCGAAAAGGAGCCCTTTCCAATTTGCGGATAGGTTCATTGTTTAATTATTAAAGAAATAAAAAATTATGACTATTTCAGTAAATATTTCAAATGTTCAAGTCCCAGAAGATGTCTGCGGAGTGATTTGCTCGCAGATTGAGAATCCTAAGGACCTGTGTCAGTTAGGCCAAGTGAGCCATTTTTTTCAAGACTTGGCAAATAGAAACTGCTTTTGGGAACCTTTCCAGAAGGCTCTGGTAAAAAAGCTTTTCTCCGATCGTCGAAAGGTCTATGCACATCAAGAAGATAAAAAAGAGAGCTTTCGTCTGATCACAATGCAGTGTCCCATTTCAGGTGATGAGCTGTTGAAAAAGATAGAGACATTTTTTAAGCTACTAAAAAAAGAAGCCACTAACCTATTGAGCTGCACCTTTTCTGATGGAGTAGAGATAAGCATTTCCATCTTTCCGAAGAAAAAAAAGGGGTTCTTTCTGAAAAAAGAAGAGGTAAAAAATGAGCAAAATGCTACCTGTGATTGTCGGGTGGATTTTTTCAAGCTCTCATTTAAAAAGAAACTGTGCGCACCCTCTGTGCCTATCATTGGGCTGAACAAAGAACAGATCCAGACGAAAGGGGGATCGGCCTCATGTATGGTATTTGTTCCAGAAAGATTGTGGACGAGAGACAATCTAAATTTTTGCGACCGAATCCACAAAGGAATCCTAGGGATGATCCAGAAAAAATTAGAGTAGTCTCTTCTACTGGACTTTTTGAACCTATCCGCAAATTGGAAAGGGCTCCTTTTCGAGTCTTTTTTCGTCATTTTTAAAGTCGCTTCTTGGTCTACTTATCTAAGTATGTCCTGCGAAGCGGCTTTAAAAATGACAAAAAAATCCTTCAAAAATCAGCACCTTCGAATTTGCGGATAGGTTCTTCCAGTTCTAAAGAACTTGAAAAAACCCTTGCAGAAATATTCCTCGAAGCTCTATTCACATAAGAGAGATTTTCATTAACCACAAAAGGAGTATTCCTATGGCTCTTAAGTCCACTGTTTCAGAAATGAAACGACTCATGCACGAAATCTTCGAGAATTTGGAAAAAACAGAAAAAGGCAATCGCGCTGCGGCTCAAAGAGCCAGAACATGCTCTATTGCATTTGCAAAAGTTTCTAAACTTTTCCGGAAAGAATCGGTTGCAGAACACAAAAAAGGGAACAAAGCTGGCAAGAAAAAAGCGGCTCCCAAAAGAAAAACGGCCAAACGCAGAAAGTAATTTTTTTTATCAAAAGAGCCGAACAACTTTTCGGCTCTTCTGTCGTGTGCGAGTTGCACAAAACTCAGGTTGTTAAAAAATCCCACAAGAATCTAGACTCCTGGCCATTTCCAGATAGGTTCTAGGCAAGGGATGCA
>JABDDY010000059.1 GCA_013287365.1 Chlamydiota bacterium | reverse complement strand
AAATCAGGCAGAGGCCCATCACATCGATGTAGCCGTATCGAGCTCTTTTGGGTTTGGTGGACACAATTCAGTGATTGTCGTTGGGCGTTTTAAAAAATGAGCGTCCAGGTTTTTGTCAGACACTGCCACTACAGCGCTTGCAGCGCCAAAAAGCCTCGGTTGCCCGGTTATAGTCGAGAAAAATGCCATGAAAATCTCATCCAAACAGCGGATCTGCGCACCGCTTGCTTCACGCTGCTGCTCGACACTTTCCATCCGATGGAAAAGCCCCATTTTGTTACAGAGCAACGCGACCATCCAGTAGTTGAATTTAAGGGAGGAACAGAGACAGCCTCTTTTCTCTTCCTTCTCGAATATGTCACAGCGCAAACATTCTCAGATGAGACGATCATTTATTTTTTAGAAGATGATTATCTACACCGCCCAGGATGGACAGAGATTTTACTCGAGGGTCTAGCTCTTGAAAAAGCCGATTACGTAACGCTCTTTGACCATGGGGACAAGTACACCCTGCCCCAGTTTCGCACCTTAAGCACCCAGCTCTATCACACGCGCTCGTGTCACTGGCGCACCACCCCCTCGACAACCAATACCTATGCGATGCGTTTTGAAACACTCAAAGCCCATTATGATGTGCACCGCGCCTTTTCTCTAGGCCGTAAGATCACACTCGACCATGAGAAATTCCTAAGACTTGGGCAATTGGGAGCCACCCTTCTATCAAGTGTGCCTGGATGGTCCACCCACATAGAAGCTGGGTATCTTTCCCCAGCCTACGATTGGGAGCGTTTGCTGTGCGATCCGAGATGTTAACCTTTGCGAGACTTAAGCGTTTTTACAGCCACTTTTGTCGCATGGCTTGCCATGGTCTGTGCTTCTCTACCTTTCAGCACTTTCTGCATACTATGAACAGGTGGTGTTAACCGTTTGGCAAGCTCCACCACTTTATTGCGCATCCGCATCATTTCAGATGCTGGCACCTGCTTTTTCCCCGTTTTGGAAGAAGCCACGACATGAGGAGATTTTGGTCCAATTTTCATAGAGATTTTCCTTGTTTTTGTACCTAATAAAATTGCATATAGGTATAAAACTGGCTTATGGAACAGCCACTCATTTTTTACAAATAAAAACAGATGATCCCCCATCCCTCTTGGATTGAAATTGACCTTGGCCAGTTCAAAAAAAACATCGCGATCATTCGTGCCTTCATCGGCAAACGCCTCTTCTGTCTCCCCATTAAAGCCAATGCCTACGGCCATGGGCTATCTGCCATTGGGAAAGCAGCTGAGGAAGCAGGAGTCGATTACCTGGCCGTGGCCCACCTGCAGGAAGGAGTGCAGCTTCGTCTTGCAGGGATAAAATTACCGATTCTCGTTCTCGGAGCCATTCACGAGGAGCAGATTGCCGATCTGCTCCGTTTTGATTTGGAGTTTTCGATCAGTTCTAAGTTTAAAGCAGATCTTGTTGCAAGCAAATGGAGAGAGGATCTTCCCAAATGCCGTGTGCACCTCGAGATGGATACGGGAATGCAGCGCACAGGGGTGCGCCCCACTACACTGCCCTCTTTATTCGAACAGGTGCAAAAGCTTGGCTGTTTTGAAGTAGTGGGGATCTACTCCCACTTTGCAAAGGCCGATCATCCAGACGATCCTCTTGCTAAAGAGCAGCTTAAACAGTTTACCCGCGCTCTAGAGCACCCTGTATTTTCTGGCTTTTCCTTTCTGCGCCACCTGGCAAATTCTGGCGCCGTCGCCCATTTTCCAGATTCCCACCTCGATATGGTACGCCCCTCCCTCATGACCTTTGGTTACTTACCAGAGGCTGCCCCAAAGGCGCTTGCAGGGATCGCTCCCTGTTTATCCCTCAAGACAAAAATCTCCTATTTTAAAGTCGTAGAGGCAGGCCAAGGCATTAGTTACGGGCATACCCACATCACAAGCTGCCAAACTCGCATTGTGACCATTCCCATCGGTTATGGCGATGGCTATCGCCGCGGACTTTCGGGCAAAAGCTTTGCGCTCATTAGAGGAAAGCGCTTTCCAATTATCGGAACAATCTGCATGGACCAGTGCATGGTTGACATCGGCAATGAAGAGGCCTATGTCGGCGACGAGGTAGTGCTCATCGGCAAGCAAGGGAATGAGGAAATCTCCGCAGCGCAAATCGCAGAGCTTTGCGACACAAACCTCTACGAGGTGCTCTGCTTTTTTAACCACCGCCTCCCTAGGATTTATAAATCCGAGAACTGAAAAGTCTTTGGCGTAATCGGCAGAGGTTTAATTTTTAAGGTATTCCAGTAGGACTTTGCCTCTCCCTCATAAGAGACAAGGAGCTGCTCTCCTGGACGAATCGTTTTTTTCACCAGGTAGACCACCTCGATCGGCGAGGGGACAAGGCCTCTGCGATTTTTAGGGATTCTACAAAGCTCTGCCACAAGATTGGGTTTGTGTGAGTGGTTGATCAGACGCATGAAATTGCCGGAGGCCATCGCATCGATACTCAAGCAGTAGTGGCGCCTCGGATGGTACAAGTGGCTAGGATCAAACCGCTTCTGCTCCTCTTTTGAGAGCAAAACATCAAAGAGAAGCGCAAAGGCATAGGCCGACTCATCGGGCTGATTTTGCACAGACAAAGAGAGCTTCCCCGAATAGGAACCAATGACGTGCGAAGGCCTTAAGGGCGCCGCTTCGGGGTGCAAAAAAATCCCAAAGCCAAGATCTCCGGGAAGTTTTTTACAAACAAGCCCCTCTGGCATCTTCCGCCTTGCAATCCAGCGGCAAACAAGAGCAAGCTCGCAGAGCTGCTTGCTAGAGAGCTTAAAGAGCATAAGCCTCTGCCTGCGCACCTCTCTTAAAACCATTTTAGTGAGCTCTTCGGAGAAAAGAGGACGGGGTAAATAATACAAACCTAAAACCTCTGCACCTTAAAGTGACAATAAGGCACCTTGCCTGTTTTATCATAGTAACGCTGGTGATACTCCTCTGCCGGGTAAAAGAAGGAGGCTGGGACAAGCTCTGTCACCACTTTAAGCCCCTTCCTTTGGAGCTTTTCCACCAAATCCTCGGCTACCCTCTTCTGCTTTTCGCTTAAGTAAAAGATCACCGAACGGTACTGCGGCCCAATGTCGGGGCCCTGTCTCCTCTTTTGCGTCGGATCATGGATCTCGAAAAAAAGCCGCGCCAGTGTCTCATACTCTGTGATCTCTGGATCAAAAACCAGTTCAAGGGTTTCAGCATGACCCGTTCGACCGCTGCACACCTCTTCATAGGTGGGATCTGCCACCTCCCCTCCCATGTAGCCAACCGCGGAATGAATCACCCCTTTCTCCTTCTCAAAGAGCTTTTCCATCCCCCAAAAACAGCCCCCAGCAAAGAGGGCGCGCTCATATCTCTGTTTTGTGAAAAGCGGCACAAAAGATAGCGATAGCGCATTCACGCAATGGCGCACGTTTTTGGCGGTGATCCTCTCCCCCACAAACAGATGACCCAAATGGGCTCCACACCTCTGACAGAGAATCTCTGTGCGCTGGCCATCTGCATCAGGGATCTTACGCACAGCCTCTGGCAGCTCCTCATCGAAACTGGGCCAACCACAGTGCGATACAAATTTGTCTTTGGATAAATAGAGAGGAGAACCACATCGCCTGCAGACAAACACCCCCGGCTCTTCGAACCGGTCATACTCTCCACTACCAGGGGGCTCTGTCCCTTTGTGGACAATGATCTGCTGCTCTTCCTCTGTTAGGTGACGATACCGATGCATAAATTACCCTAACCATTCGCTTTTCATCTATTTTTTAACAAATTTTTCATAACAATCTCATAACAAGACACTTACAATAAAACGTCAAAAAAGCTGACAAAAACCATTAAAAATTGGTACAAAAAAAATAAGCAAATGTGAGAAAATACAACACAAGGGTACATGGTACACAATGAAAAGAGGGATCATAGCTAAAAAAATCAGGGCAACTCGGGAAAACTGTCACCTATCCCAACAAGAACTTGCCAATTTGATGGGTTGGAAGAGTCATGCCACCATTGTGGCCATTGAAAATGGCACTCAAGACATTAAAACTTGGGAGCTTCTCAAACTCGCAAATATTTTAAAAGTATCTCCTGAATCCTTGTACAAAGAAGATGTAATGGAGCCAAAGCCCCCCGTTATACTATGGAGAAAAAAAACAGACAACCCAGACGCAGTTATAAACGAAGAACAAACAATTCTTCAACATTACCAAGACTACCAACTTGTTGAAAGACTTACAAATTTCTCCTCTACTACTAAAACACTCCCCAAAGAATCTTGCGATCTTCTTTCAGTCGATCTTAACTGGGCGAATCGTTTAGCAGACCAATACCATCGAGAGTTTCAACTCGGTGATTATCCCGCCAATTCTTTAGCCAAATGCCTTGAAGAAGATTATGGGGTTCTTTTACTCAGTCGTCCCTTAGCAAATGGTTCTGCCGCTTGCAGCCGAGATAATTCCGGATCCATCATTATACTAAACGAAAAAGAAGTTCCCTGGAGACAAGGATTTAATCTGGCTCATGAGCTTTTTCACTTAATTACTTGGAGTCCCTCATTATTAGAAAAAGTACAAACCGAAAAACAGCTGTTCAATAAAAATGAAAAATTAGCCGATGCATTTGCAGCCGCATTACTTATGCCTTCTCAAATGATCCATCTAGATGTGAGCGGAAAAAAATTAACTTACTCTCTTATTGTCGCTTTAGCCATGAAATATCATGTATCCAAGCAAGCAATGCTATGGCGCTTGTGTTACTTGCGATTTATTGATCACAAAACAGTAGAAAAAACACTTTTAGACAAAGAATTTAAAGAATTAGACCATTCCATATTTAAAGAAGCTTTTAAGTCTGTCCAACCATTAGGAAATCGTTTTATTCGCATTGCCTATCTTGCATATGAAATAGGGCGCCTATCTAAAAGTCGTCTAGCACAAATGTTGGGCGTTAAGTTACGCGAAGTGGATCAATTTTTACTGGAAAAGGGGCTCAATCTCACAAATGACAAGGAACTCGAAACAGGTTTTGCTTGATTCTGTTGTAGTCATCGACGCGCACGAAAATCAGTACTGGGATGCGCTATGCAACGGCTATCAAATTGCCTTACCAGCCACTGTAATTGAGGAAGAAGTTTTTTATTTTGAATCAAGCAAAGGAAAAAAGGGGCTAACACCTTCCATTTGGATTCAGAAGGGCCTCGTTACCCGTATTGATGCAGCACTCACCGATTACGCTTTATTGAGCGAGAAACTCTCCAATGACTTTATGAATGCGATTGATCCCGGCGAAAAAGAAGCCCTAGCGATTCTCCTTTCAGCAAAGCACAAGCAGTATTCCTTTGTAACCGCCGATAGAGCGGCGATAAAAGCACTAGGAATTCTCGGACTGGGGTACAGAGGATTATCAGTCGAAGAACGTTTAAATCAGATAGGCTATCCTACAGCCAGGGCTAGGCTTCAAAAACACTTCACAAAAACCTGGTTCAAAAAATACTTAACCGAGGGGTTTAGTGAAC
>JABDDY010000058.1 GCA_013287365.1 Chlamydiota bacterium | reverse complement strand
TCGACAATTTTTAGAGGATTCTCATTGGGAGGCGGCAGGAGGTTACCAAAAGGTAGGGCATTCAGAGACAGACATAACACTACAATCAGCTCTCCCGCCTGCCCCTCAATTGGATGGCAAGAGATTGCATAGGCCCGATGTCTCTTTAAATGAGCCAAATCAAACAAGTCGTGTAGAGGGTCCTACGGCAGAAAGTCTGCAAGAAACAGGTCAAAAGTCTCCCCAAGCGAGTTTGCTAGAAAAAGAGAAAGGCGATATTTCTCAGACAACTGATCAGGCTACAGCGCCAATCGAAGATAATGAGGCTGAAAATAATGTAGGCCAGGTAGAGGAAGAGGAAATTGAAGAAGATGAGACAGACAGTGAGGATGCAGAGATAGAGACGGAGACTGAGAAAAAAGAGCGGGAGGCTGAGGAAAATGCAAGAATAAAACTTAAGATTGATGCAGTCGACTACGAAACCTACCCAGGGGTTGCTTATGGCCAGCAGCGCATTCACACAAGCCGAGACTCAGAAGAAAAAAAACGGTTTTTCAACGAGATGATTGATGGACTTATGAAAAATGCAAAGTACTCGCTGCTGCAAAAGATGAGTGAAAGTTTACAGACAGCTCGAGCAGGAGGTACGTTGGCAGCATGGAATCTGCCGGAGGACTCGGAGTCTTTAAAGAAAGAGATTATTGAATTATATAAATTAATTGAGTTTATTGCTATTATTGTTGAATACAATAAAGGTAACATTGATGTTCCGGATAAAAGGCATACATTTTATGCGTACGATAAAATGGATGAAAAAGTTAATGAAGTTTATTTATTCTACTCTCTTTCTAAGGACGAGAAGAAGCAGTTTACTGGCAGATGGCGTTCTCCCGAGGGGAAGGCCATGGTTGCGGCTGCGGCCAATCTTCAACGCGCTATATATGCTTTAAAAAACCAAATCGCCAATCCTGCACTCGCAGAGCGTGGCCAAAATCAGCTGATTCAACCACTTTTGAATCGCCCTGGAATGGGTATCCAATTCATGGATTAGCCATCTTCAAATAGATCGCTGTGCCAAGGTAGCGCCAGAATGTCTGAAGAGATGGGGAGAGGAGCAGAGACTGGGGCTAGAACGGCTCTTTTTCGGATCTCTGGCTGGTTGCTGAGGGTTTGCAGAGAAGAGCTGGTGGATTTGCCCGGGGTTTGTGTCCATTTGATCTCATAGGCGTCTATTTTGCCACCAGACTCGAGCAAGAGATCGATTTCTACGCCTTTTACGGTTCTGTAGAAGTAGAGATGGCAAGGTTGTGGAGAGGCTGAGAGACGCTTGACTGTTTCCATGATGACCATGTTTTCAAAAACAGCTCCGAGAAAGGGTGACCTTGCGAGCTGATCAGCTGAATGGATTCCGAGTAAGAAACAGAGAAGTCCCGTATCGACGAAATAGACCTTAGAGGATTTGACCTGTCTTTTTGAGACATTGTTGTAATAGGGCTTCAGAAGATAAATCACATAAGTGGCTTCAAGAATCTTGAGCCAATCGCGGATTGTCGGTTGAGAGATTCCCAGTTCTTTTGCTAGTTCAGAAAGGTTGAGGAGTCCACCCGTCCTCGCTGCGAGGAGTCGTAAAAAGCGCTGGAAGAGAGGAATATTGATACTTGCCCGAATATTGCGAACATCCCTTTCAATATAGGTCATGAGGAAAGAGTCGAACCAGCGCAAGGGAGAAATCTCTGGGGTAGCGATAAATTCGGGGTAGAATCCTCGAACCATGCCCTCTAGAGTTTCTTGAAGATTGGGAATGATTTTCAGCTCCGCCCAGCTGAAAGGGTACAGCTCAAAAATGGCCACCCTTCCCGCTAAAGATTCCGAAACTCCCTTCATTAGGGGGAATATTTGTGAGCCAGTTAAAGCAAATTGCCCATATCTGTGTCTGTGCTCATCGATTTTTCCTTTGATGAATCGTAAAACCTCCGGGGCATATTGGATTTCGTCGAAAATCACGGGAGGGGGATGCTGAGAGAAGAAAAGGCGGGGATCTTCTTTCACCCCTTCTAGATCGGAATAAAGATCAAAGGAGATGTAACTGTAGTTCTGGAGAAGGTTGCGCAGGAGGGTAGTTTTGCCAGCTTGCCGACTTCCTGTAACGAGGACCGCAGGGAAAGTCGCTAGTGCTTTTTTTAGCTCTGATTCGAGGGCTCTGGGCTGGTACCTCATAACTGGATTATAGCCAATTTGAGGTGAATTTTTAAAGTGAGACTTTAGTTTTTGCCTAAAAAGACGTAAATCATTGAAAATGAGTAAGAAAAGATGGGTTGGAGCCCCAGAACTAGACGAGTAAACTTGTGGCTTGTAAACTGTGGAATGAAGTTTTTAACTGGACCTTAGCCATTTGAGGACGATGATTTCTCTCTCAGGGGGCCAAGTTTTTTAACCATTTCCAAAAGGTAGGCTTGAAACGCCACCTTTTGGAAATGGTTAAAAAAATCGGCTTGTCTGGGAGGGAAAGGGCGTCCGATAAATGGCTAAAGCCCAGTTTAAGCTCTACAACATAGAAGATCGATGAGACGCTACCACCATTATGGAATACCAACTACAGAGAAGCGAGAGGATGAGAGCCTCGTTCAAGTAGGGGGTTTCAAGTTCTATTCTACTCCGTTTAAAGCCAATAAATGGCACATTCAGTGGCACCGGTTTCCCGAAGGACATGGATTGCCGGAGCTAGTCACCAAAGTTCCTCATATCGCCTTCCAAGTAGATGACCTGGATCAAGAAATTAAGGGAAGCAAAGTGCTTTTTGGACCCTACAGTCCAATAGAGGGATACCGGGTGGCCATGATTGAAGAATGTGGGGTACCGATTGAACTTGTGGAAACAGCACTAAGCGATGAGCAATTAGCCTTACTCGAACAGGAAAAGCTTGGAAAGTCTTATTAAGTTTGCGCATAGGTCCATGAGATGAACCAGCTCATTTGCCAAAGAAGGTCCTGTCGAGCATTTTCTGATCAACCTGTTGATTGGGAGGTTGTGAGAGGTTTACTAGAAACAGCCAAGTGGGCGCCGTCTGGAACCAATCATCAGCCTGCAAAAGTGGCGGTTCTAGGCCCAGAAACACGTGCTAGACTATCGAAGGCTTTGGTGAAGCAATTTGATGCAGGGATTCCTCCTAATCCCGATTATGAGTATTGCCCCGAAACATGGCCTGTTTCCTATAAAACTAGGCGCAAGGCTTGTGGAAGGGCCTTATACCAATCTTTGGGGATTGCTTTGGATGACATTGAGGGGAAGAAAAAGCACAAACGGCGAAATTATACCTTTTTTGAAGCGCCAATTGGACTGATTGTTTTCATTGAGAAGGGGCTGCCAAAGGGTTCTTGGCTTGATCTGGGGCTTTTTATCCAAAATTTTTTGCTCGCTGCAGCGGATCTTGGGCTGGCCACTTGTGCCCAGGCGACTTTGGCCGAATACCCTGATGAGGTGCGCAAAATTCTGGGTCTTGGTGAAGTGGAGATTGTTTGCGGAATTGCGGTTGGTTACGCAGATCCAGCACATCCACTCAATTCCTATAGAACAGAATGGGAGCCTTTAGAAGCCTTTACTCATTGGTATGAGTAGATAATAGAATTAAAAAATTTTTTTAAAAAATGGGGGGAGAAAAAAAATGAATAATGATGTATAACTGCATGAGAATTTGGTAAAAAAATGAAAGTCGACGCAACCAATATAGCCTCAATCCGTCCCATCATCCCTAGCAGGGTCTCTTGCGACTACTCGCAAAAAGCATGGAGTAGCGCTTCTAGCATGAGCTCGAGCGTTGAAAACCCCTCCTGTTTTTCCTCCCTAGTTTCAACCTGTCTCAACTTCTTTCGCTTTTTATACGATTGGGTGAGAGGAATATTTTGTAGCCGCTCGACTGTAGAAAGCGGGCAGCCTCCCGCGCGTTCTGTGGAGAGTCAGAGCGGGCAAGTATTTGAAGAGCCTGCGGTAAGTGCTCCACAAGTTTCTCCGCAAGCGCCGCCAGAAGATCCTGTCGTCACTAAAAATAGAAAGATTCTTGATGGCCTTTTTGCTCCTTCTTTCCCTCCTGAGGAAGAAAATAGAGAAGAACAATCAATGAAGAGTATCAGATATCGTTTTAATCCGAACGACCCTGAAGCTCCTGTTTCTCCTTGGAATGAAGCAATGAGAAAAGAAGGTGATTTAGATTTAAAAGGCTCTTATCAAGTGCTGCTTGCTATTAGATTTCATTCTGGTATAACTCTTGAAGAAAATGGAGAAAAGGCAAGCGTAAATATGATTTTTGAAGAAGGGCAAGGAGACATTTCTTATATTTTAGTTTCGATTAAAGATGGTAAATTACAAAGAGAAGATCTAGAAAAGCAACTGGTTTGTTTTAAAACTCCGATCAAATCCATGTGTGCGTATTTTGTACAACAGGCTCCACCAAGTTTTTGGGGATGGAAGGTTTTTGAGCGCATGGCCTTTTTTTCTGATCATCCTGTTATAAGACATGCTTTTATTACATTTCCCAAGGGGAACGAGCTATCTTGGGGACAGGTCGGCTTCCATTTGAACTCTAAGGGACCAAAAGCTTTCTCTTTTCTAAAGGCATTGACCGGCGTTTCTTAGTAAAAACCTTTGTTGATCTTTTCAGCGCTCTTGATGAGACGGTGAAGTTGCCCTAAAAGATAGAAGGGGAGAGATAACAAAGTATATTCAATAGAAACCCCGAGGGAATCCTTCACATGTACGGGGCCGAGTCTTGGAATATCTGAATTCACTCTGATAGCAATCGTTTTCTTTTTCTCCTTCATGAACTGATGGAGTGATTTGAGCGTTCCAGTTGTACCTGCTTTTACCTCAACGGGGATTACCTCATTCTCGTGTTGAATGACATAGTCAATTTCAGCTTCAGAGCCCTTTTTTCCCCTCTGCCAGTAATAGAGGGAGGGTGGGATATATGCAGGAGTCACCGTGCGCAGGAGCTGGCCCACTAGTTGCTCAGCCATGCCTCCACTATTGATCATGGAGATTTCAGATACAGATCTTAATTGGTGTAACGAAAGTCCTAGCGATGCGCCACAAAGCCCACAGTCTAGCATGATCACTTTCGAGAATCGCTCGTCGATTTCCGCACCGAGCGGTAACCCACCAGCTGAGGTTGCCAGAACTCGATGACATACCCTGGCTTTAGAAAGCAAACCAAGTGCCTGTTTTAGTGAAGCTGAGCTCACCTCGCCATTGGCATCCTTGTAGACAAACTTCTTCCCAAGTTGGCGAGGAACTGAACTCATGACATCTTCAAGGCGGTCGATCGTAAGGTGTCCACTATATTTGGCAAAGTCATCGCGATAGGTTGTGAGCAGGTCGAAGTGAAGTTGGTTAACGATGTCTGGGGCTTTTTCAGTTGCCCAAGTTGAAACGGCCGCGGGCATTCCACCAACTATTAGGTATTCTTTGATTGCCTTCATGAGCTGTGAGTGAATGGCTGCTGGAATATTGAGACTCCAATCATAGTTTTCCAGATAGGCTCGAAGTTCATGCTGTCCGAGGGCATCCAAAAATTCTTCGAAGGATAGCGGCTCCAGATACAGGTAGCCTATTCTACCAACGGGCATACTGAATTCATGTTTGGACAGAGTAAAATCTAACAGAGAACCTGCCGCAATCACTGGAAGCTCTGGC
>JABDDY010000057.1 GCA_013287365.1 Chlamydiota bacterium | reverse complement strand
GGCTCTGTGAAAAAGACCCCTCTTTGCTCGGAAAGTTTAGAAATGATGACTTGACTCCGCTTCATTCAGCCGCTGTGGGTGGTCACGTGGAGATGGTGAAATGGCTCTGTGAAAAAGACCCCTCTTTGCTCGGAAAGGTTGACAGCGATGGCTGGACTCCGCTTCATGTAGCTGCTCTAAAAGGTCATGTGGAGATGGCGAAGTTGCTCTGTGAAAAAGACCCCTCTTTGCTCGGAAAGTTTAAAAAAGATGGCGAAACTCCGTTTCATGTAGCTGCTAGAAATGGTCACGTGGAGATGGTGAAATGGCTCTGTGAAAAAGACCCCTCTTTGCTCGGGAAGTTTGCAAACGATGGCACAACTCCGCTTCATTTAGCTGCTGATTATGGTCGCATGGAGATAGCGAAATGGCTCTGTGAAAAAGACCCCTCTTTGCTCGGGAAGTTTAGAAAAGATGGCTTGACCCCACTTCATTCAGCTGCTTTTCATGGTCAGGTGGAGATGGCGAGGTGGCTCTGCGAAAAAAGACCCCTCCTTGCTCGAGAAGTTTATGAGCGATGGCTGGACTCCGCTTCATGTAGCTGCTCTAAAAGGTCATGTTGAAATGGCGGAGTGGCTCTGTGAAAAAGACCCCTCTTTGCTCGGAAAGTTTAACAGCGATGGCCAGACTCCGCTTCATGCAGCTGCTCTAAAAGGTCATGTTGAAATGGCAAAATGGCTTTGCGAAAAAGACCCCTCTCTGCTCGGAAAATATAATCACGACGGCTTGACTCCGCTTCATTTAGCTGCTGAAAATGGTCATCTCCCAATCGTCAAATGGATTTGTGTCTCAGACCCTAAACAGCTGTTTATAAAATTCAATAAAAATACTCCCTATAACCTTGCTGTAGCGGCTAATCAAATTGAAGTTGCGCATTGGTTAAAGGAAAATTTTCCTGATGGCTGTCAGTAAGAGACGAAGGTTCATAGGGTATTTTTCCAGACAAGGAGTCGGTAAACAAATAGAGCTTCCCTTTCCGATCAAGACCCCCGAGGCCTTGTCCGGTGGAAAACCAATTTTCGAAGTCTCTTAGATATAGATCTCTAAGTACTATCCTGCTAAAATCGCTCTACCACCATCCCTCTTTAGGAGAGCCCCATGTTGTCGCAGGAGATCCGCCGCAAGTTTTTAGACTACTTTAAGTCCAAGGGACACACCATTGTGCCCTCCTCCTCTGTTGTCCCCCATGAGGACCCGACACTGCTCTTTATCAATGCGGGAATGAACCAGTTTAAAGATGTCTTCCTCGGCAAGACCCTCCGCGACTACAAACGGGCCACAAGCTCTCAAAAATGCATCCGAGTAGGGGGCAAACACAACGATTTAGACAATGTCGGTCACACGGCAAGGCATCTCACCTTCTTTGAGATGCTCGGCAATTTTTCTTTTGGAGATTACTTCAAGGAGCAGGCGATTGCCTATGCGTGGGAGGTCAGCACCAAAGTTTTTGGATTCCCCAAGGAAAAACTCTGGATCACAGTCTACGAGGAGGATGAGGAGTCTTTCGAGCTCTGGCAGGCTCATGTGGAGAAAAATCGCATTGTGCGCATGGGCAAACAGGATAATTTTTGGGAGATGGGCGCCACAGGCCCTTGCGGTCCCTGCTCAGAGCTCTACTATGACAAAGGAGAGGCTTATGGGAGCGCGTCCACTCTCAAGGAAGATGTGACGGGCCAGCGCTACCTTGAGTTTTGGAACCTTGTCTTCATGCAATTTAACCGCAGCGCGACCGGACAACTGCAGCCTCTTCCCAATCAATCAATCGATACAGGGGGTGGCCTTGAGCGGATTGTCTCTTTGATCATGGGGGTCGATAGTGTCTTTAGCACCGATATTTTGCATCATCTGATTCAGAAGATTGAGCAGGTGTCGGGGAAAAAATATGAGGGCTCTGACCCTAGCGCAGCAGCCGCTTTTCATGTGATTGCCGACCATCTGCGCGCGCTCTCTTTTGCCATTGCCGATGGGGCGCAACCTAGCAACATCGAGCGCGGCTATGTGCTGCGCAAACTGCTTCGGCGTGCGGTGCGCTATGGCCGCACTCTCGGCCTGCAGAGGCCTTTCCTAGCCAGTATCCTTCCCGCTCTCATCGAAACGATGGGAAGTGATTATGGGGAATTGAAAAGTGCAAACGAGCGCATTGCGACGATCTTGACAAGCGAGGAGGAGAGTTTTTTGCGCACGCTGAAAAAAGGAGGGGGGATCTTAAATACGATTGTCGAAAAAGCGCTGGCCAGCCCCTTCAAACAGATCAGTGGCGAGGAGGCGTTTAAACTCAAAGACACCTACGGGTTTCCCCTTGAAGAGATTTTGCTCATTGCCAAAGACAACCATCTCGCTGTCAATATCGATGCTTACGAACTTTTAGAAAAAGAGGCCAAGGAAAAATCGCGCAGCGCAAGGGATCTTCATACCGAAGAGGTGACCGAGAGTCTGTTTGCCCCTTTTGTAGAAAAGCAGGGCCCCACCCAGTTTGTCGGCTACTCTACGACGATGCATACAAGTGAGATTGTCGCCTTAGTGAAGGAGGGAGCGTTTGTCGAGAGGCTCTCGAAAGGAGAAGAGGGCTCCATCCTGTTAAAGGAGACTCCCTTCTATGCAGAGAAAGGGGGTCAGGTGGCAGATATTGGCACCATCGATGGCGAAAAGGCCCGTTTTGCTGTGAAAGATTGCCAAGCTCCCTTTCCAGGGGTCATTTTGCATGTTGGGAAAGTGGAAGAGGGCTTTTTCTCGGTCCACGACAAGGCCACTGCCCATGTCGATAGCGCGCGGCGCCAAAAGATCGCCGCTCACCATACAGCCACTCACCTTCTCCATTTTGCTCTACAGGAGGTCTTGGGCGCCCATATTCGCCAGGCGGGGTCACTTGTTGCGCCTGATCGGCTGCGCTTTGATTTTAGCCATCACAAGGGAGTCTCTCCCCAAGAAATCGAGCAGATCGAAGACATTGTAAATGAAAAAATCCGAGGAAATGGCAGTGTCAGCACCTACGAAATTTCCTTTGAAGAGGCGCAAAAGCGCCCAGAGGTTAAGCAGTTCTTTGGAGAAAAATATGGGGCCCTTGTTCGCGTTGTGGACATCAACTCCTTTTCCCAGGAGCTCTGCGGAGGCACTCATGCCCACCACCTAGGCACACTTGGACTTTTCCGCATCATCAAAGAAAGCAGCATCGGATCGGGGATTAGAAGAATCGAGGCCTCTGTGGGAGCTGCAGCAATTGCTTTTATCCGCTCTGAAGAGGCTCTGATGCAAGAGGCTGCAAACTCTCTCAAAATCCCTGTAGCAAACCTCCCTGATCGTATCGCAAATCTCCTTGAGGAAAACCTGCTCATGAAGCAACAGCTTCTCAGCTTAAAAAGAGGAGCTCTTAAGCAGCTAGCGCAAGAACTGGCAAAAAAAATCGAGCCGGTGGGAAAATTTCCTTTCCTCGCAGAAGTGCCTCCTATACAAAACGAGGATCTGCTACTGCTTTGCGATGAGCTCGCAGCGCTTGTTCCCTCCTCCATCCTAGTTCTCGGCCTAAAATCGGCAGAGAGCGCCCAGCTACTTGTCAAGGTCAGCGCTGATCTTGTCAGCCGGGGGGCCTCCGCGGCCCTACTCATCAAAACCATTGCTCCTCTCATTGGCGGATCGGGGGGCGGAAGGGCCGAGAGCGCTCAAGCAGGAGGAAAAAAACCAGAGGGCATTCTAGAGGCTCTTAAAACAGCACGGGAGTTTGTATCTAAGTTGTGATACCCAAACTTCTCTCAAGTCCAGGCCTTGCTCAGCTTGCCACCTTTTTGCAAAAAGAGTCCTCCCTTCTCATCGAAGGGCTTTGGGATGCTCCAAAAGCTGCCCTGCTCGCGCTAGCTAAGCAAGTAGGAGGGAAAAACATCCTCGTCATTACGGGAGAAAAACGGGAGAGCCAGCTGCTCTCTGACCTCGAGTATTTTGGGCTCTCTTCCTTTCTCGAATTCCCCTCTTGGGAAACGCTCCCTGGCGAAGAGATCCCTCCGAGCCCAGACATTGTAGGGGTCCGTTTTGCGACACTGTATAAACTCTTAAGTCCTGGCCCTCATCTTGTTCTTTGCCCTTTGCAAGCGGCCCTGCAAAAGCTTCCCTCCAAGGGCGGACTAAAGCCTCTTTGCAATCTTTGGCACCTCGGAGAAGAGATTCCTTTTTCCTCTCTTCCCGAATTTTTAGAGGCACTGGGCTACCGCAGAGAGCACCTTGTCACCGACAAGAGACAATTTGCCATTCGCCATGGCATTTTAGATATTTTTCCTCTCTCCACTCCCGACCCCTACCGGCTGGAATTTTTTGGCGACACAATTGAATCCATCCGCACCTTCGATCCGGTGGGCCAAAAATCGCTTGAAAAAGTTAATCAGGTTTTTCTCTGCCCAGGCTCTGAGCTAGAGCTTCTCAAAGAAGAGAAAAATCCCGCTCTGCTCCTCGATTATCTCGGCAAAAATAGCCTGATTGTTTTTGATGAGCTCTCTTTGCTTGAAGATCGCTATGTTGCCATGAAATCACTCTCAGGTAGCCGCTCGCCCTACTTTGCCACGATCGATGAGCTCTTTGAGAAAGCCCAATCCCTACAGACTCTTTATTGGACAAGCGAGCAGATGGAAGAGCTCTCTACAGTAGAACTCCAAGGGAAAAAGGGACGCTCCTTCTATAGCGGCAAAGAACCTCTGCAGCCCCTCTCTTTTGAGGCTTTTGATCTAAAATTTACAAGCAAGCGCTGGAGCCATCCCTTTCATCTGATCGGCGATTTTTTCTCCACGACAGAAACAATGAGCGCTACAACTGGCGATGAGATTTTGTATGGAGTTTCTAAACAGAGCAGCTCTCCGCTAGATCTACATTTTATTACCTCGAGCTCCTCTGAAGAGGAATTCCTCAAAAATCATCTCTTAGAGCTTGAGATTCTTCTCCCTGAAAAAACAGAGTTTGAAAAAGGCTATCTCTCTACAGGATTTGTCATTATAGACAGCCTCTTAGCACTGCTGCCCATGACCGAGATCACCCATCGCTACCGCATCAGACGCCAAAAATGGCGCAGCACAAGCCACACGCCAAGCTCTGAGTTCCATACCTTAAGTCCTGGAGATTATGTCGTCCACTTTCACCAGGGTATTGGCAAATATCTCGGTACAGAAAAAAAACCAAATCATCTCGGAGAGGCGTCGGAATTTCTTGTCCTGGAGTATGCAGAGGGCAGCAAATTCTTTGTCCCCATTGCCTCTAGCTATCTTGTCTCTCGCTACATCGGCGCCAGGGAGCAGCCCCCTACTCTTAGCGAGCTTGGCACAGCGCGCTGGCAAAAAACCTACGAGCAGGCGCAAAAAGCGATCTTGGGCTATGCCGAGGAGCTCCTGCGCCTCCAGGCAGAGCGAGAGGTCAAAGGGGGCTTTGCCTACCCAGAAGATGGGCCCTTACTTGTCGCCTTTGAAAATGAGTTTCCCTTTGTGGAGACAGAGGATCAGCTGCTTGCCATCAAAGCAACAAAGCTTGACATGAGCTCTGCCAAGGCTATGGACAGACTCATCTGCGGCGATGTCGGCTATGGCAAAACAGAGGTGGCCATGCGCGCCGCCTTTAAAGCCGTACTAGATGGCAAAAAGCAGGTGGCTATTCTTGTCCCAACCACCATGCTGGCGATGCAACACTTTGAAACCTTCTCCGAAAGGATGGCCAGCTTCCCGATCTCGATCGGAGCGCTCTCGCGCTTCCTCTCCGCAAAAACGATCAGGGAAAACCTCGAAAAAGCCAAAAACGGCTCTCTAGACATTCTGATCGGCACGCACAGGATGATCAGCCGAGATGTGCACTTTAAAGACCTTGGACTGATCATCATCGACGAAGAGCAGCGCTTTGGAGTTA
>JABDDY010000056.1 GCA_013287365.1 Chlamydiota bacterium | reverse complement strand
TCCTCTAGAACGTGGGTAAACTCTTCAAGAGATAGAGAGGCCGATCCCTTCTGCTTTCTCTTTGCTGTATCAATCGCATGGAGAAACTGCAGATTGCTCACCCCCGGAATCTCGATCGGATACTGAAACCCGACAAAAAGGCCGAGGTGTGATCTCTGCGCACTATCGAGCTCCAAAATATTTTGCCCTCCAAAGAGTACCTCTCCCGAGAGAATCTCATAAGAGGGGTCGCCAGAGAGCACTCTTGCTAGCGTCGATTTGCCCGCGCCATTTGGCCCCATCAGCGCATGAATCTGTCCAGCAGCGATGCAAAGATCGAGCCCATTTAAAATGACTCGTCCCTCAATTGCGACGTGTAAATCTTTAATTTTTAGCATATTATTATCCAACGGAATTTTCTAATTTAAGACCAAGCAGCTTCTGCGCTTCTACCATAAACTCGAGAGGAAGCTTCTGGAAGACCTCTTTGCAAAAACCGCTCACGATGATGTTGATGGCATCTTCAAGAGAAAGCCCCCGTGCTCGCAAGTAATGCAGCTGATCTTCGCTGAGCTTAGAGGTTGAGGCCTCATGCTCGACACAGCTCGATGCATTACCCACCTCGATATAGGGGAAGGTGTTTGCCGAGCATTGATTGCCAACGAGCATCGAGTCGCACTGCGTGTAATTGCGCGCTCTTTCTGCACGCGGGGCCACCTTGACAAGGCCGCGGTAGGTATTGTGTGAGAAATCGGCTGAAATCCCCTTGGAGACAATCGTTGAGCGGGTATTTTTCCCAAGATGAATCATCTTGGTTCCCGTATCTGCCTGCATATGGCCGTTTGTCAGAGCAACCGAATAAAATTCTCCGACCGAACCGTCGCCCTGTAGAATGCAGCTTGGGTATTTCCAGGTAATGGCCGCCCCTGCCTCCACTTGCGTCCAGCAGATCTTAGAAGAGACCCCGGCGCAGCGCCCGCGCTTAGTGACAAAATTATAGATTCCCCCCCCGGCCTGTCTCGGGATCGCCTGCATACCAGTTCTGCACAGTGGAATACTTGATCTCTGCATAATCATGGGCAATGAGCTCGACAACGGCTGCATGCAGCTGATTCTTATCAAACGCAGGGGCGGTGCAGCCCTCGAGGTAGCTGACTTTAGAGCCAGGTTCCGCAATGATGAGCGTGCGTTCAAATTGGCCGCTTTCTCTATCATTGATCCGAAAATAGGTGGAGAGCTCCATCGGGCAGTGGACACCCTTTGGCACATAGACAAATGAGCCATCGGAAAAGACCGCTGAATTGAGGGCAGCAAAATAGTTATCTCCAATGGGAACAACGCTTCCCAAATACTCTTTCACAAGATCGGGATATTTTTGCACCGCCTCCGAAATGGAGCAGAGGATGACCCCTGCCTCTTGAAGGTTCTTTTTAAATGTCGTCCCTAAAGAGACCGAATCAAAGACCACATCGATGGCCACTCCTGTCAGCCTCTTTTGCTCTTCCAGCGGAACGCCGAGCTTTTCAAAGGTGCGTAAAATCTCGGGATCGACCTCCTCCAGAGATTCAAGCGACTGCTTTTTTTTGGGAGCCGAGTAGTAGCTGATATCCTGGTAATCAATCGGATTTAAGCGAAGATTGGCCCAAGTAGGCTCCTTTAGAGTCTTCCATTTCTCAAACGCCTTGAGCCTAAAATTTAGTAAAAACTCTGGCTCCTGCTTTTTCTTGGAAAGAGCTACAACAGTCTCTTCACTGAGACCCTTTTTAAAACTTTCGGTCTCAATGGGTGTGACAAAACCGTATCGATACTCTTTTTTTTGAGCTAAAATTTCTTGTGTAGACATAGAAGAGCCGATTATAGCAGCTTCGACGACTCTACTCAAGCTTAGGTGTTGTTGCGTAATGGGTTTTCAATGCGCGACTTATTAGCAATAAAAAATATTTAACCAGAGAGATCAACAGAGAACAGAGAGATTAAAAATTTAAGACATCTGAATTTTCTTGTGCCTAAATTTTTAATCTCTCTGTTCTCTGTCGCTCTCTGTGGTTAAATATATTATCTTAATCATACTAAGTCGATAAGTGAACTTTTTCAAGCTTACAGGTCCACTCGATGGTCAGATCGAGCCCCTCCTCGAAAGAATAGAGAGGTCGCCACCCGAGCGTATCGATCATTTTTTTTGAGCTCATGGCGTAGCGAAAATCGTGACCCGGCCGATCCTCTACAAAGCAAATAGAGCCCTCTCCTCCAAATTTATCTATCACTGCCCTTGCCACATCGATGTTGCGGATAAGCCTATTGGCGCTGATGTTGTAACGCTCTCCGCTTTTGCGCTCTTGCAAAATCAGCCAAAGCGCCCGGATATGATCTTCAACAAAGATCCAATCTCTGATGTTTGTTCCTTTTCCATAGAGGGGCAAAGCCTCTTTTTTCAAACAGGCGCGGACCATGCGTGGGATAAATTTTTCCTCATTTTGAAAAGGGCCATAATTATTAGAACAGTGGGAAAGAGTAGCAGAGATTCCATAGGTGCGAAGGTAGGCCTGGACAAAATGGTCTGAGGCCGCTTTAGAGGCGGCATAAGGGGAGCTTGGCCTATAGGGAAAATCCTCTGTTGCTTCCCCCTCTTCGAGTGAACCATATACCTCATCTGTCGAGACATGGTGAAAATGGATGTGCGGAAAGCGGCGCACAACCTCGAGCAGCGTAAGGGTGCCGAGCGCATTTGTGCGGTAAAATAAAAAAGGATCCTCGATGCTCCGATCGACATGGCTTTCAGCAGCAAAATGGACGATCGTATCAATCTCATGAGAGCGGCAGAGCTCTTCGACAAGAGCCGACTGCAAAATACTGCCAGGGACAAAGAGATAGCGCGGATCTTTTTCACACTCTTTGACCGCTTCAAGATTGGCAGCATAGGTCAAAAGATCGAGGTTCACCAGTTTTTCTATTGAAAGCATCTCTGCAAGAGAAAAGCGGATAAAGGCCGATCCAATAAACCCTGCGCCTCCTGTGACAAGTATCCTCTTATTCACACACTACCTCCTTCCAATGGGCAAGAGGCGTGAGTGCCTCAATTTTTTCTGTAGAAAGAGCGCTATAAAAGGGGCGAGGGGCTCCTTTTGCCTCCACAGAAGTAACAGGCGAAATGGCGCACTTGACCCCAGTCCCTCTTTTTCTTAACTCTTCTAAGAGATAAGAGGCCACCTCAAAGCGCGTGGTCACCCCGCGACTGGCTACATGCCAAATCCCTTCTCGATTCAAAAGAAACCAAAGGACCCGCACAAGCTCTGAAACCTCTGTTGGGCGGTTCATCTGCAGGGCATCAATTTCCAAACGCTCGCGGTTCTGCAAAAGCTCCTGGAGCTTCGAGAGAAAATTTTTCCCTCCCTCTCCAAAGAGCCAGGAAGTGCGCACAATACAGCCCGTTGGAAGCTCTTGCAAAAGCGCTTTCTCTCCCTCATGTTTACTCTGCCCGTAGACATTGACAGGCGCGCACAGATCCTCTTCTGTATAGGGGCTCCCTTTTTTTCCATCAAAAACATAATCGGTGGAAAGATGGATCAGCCTCATCCCTCTTTGGAAGCAGAGCCTTCCAAGATGCGCAGGGCCCTCTGCATTAACGGCAAACGCGCGCTCTTTTTCTTTTTCTGCCCCATCAACATCTGTGTAGGCCGCGCAATTGATCAGATGGGTCGGGCCATTTTGATCAATGACAGAGAGCAGCTGCTCTTTACGTGTAATGTCCACTTCGCGCCCTGTAGCTACGTGGGCCATACCCAAGCCGCTACACGCTTTTTGGAGCGCCTTGCCAAGGAGTCCTTCTGCCCCTAAAATCCAGAGCATCATCGGCAGAGCTCCTGGAGAGAAACCCCTTGCAAATCGCGTAAAGAGAGGATCGGATCGCTGATCGGCCACTCAATCCCCACCTTAGGGTCATTAAAAGAGAGAACTTTTTCGAGAGTGGGGTCATAGAGAGTGCTGACCTTGTACACAAGATGGGCCTCATCGCTCAGTACGGCAAATCCATGAGCAAATCCCTCTGGGATGAAGAGCTGGATCGATTCTTCCCCATCTAAAATCATCCCCTGCCACTTGCCAAAGGTAGGCTCTCCCAGTCTCAAATCGACAAAGACGTCAAAAATACGTCCAGAAATAGCGGTAATCAGCTTTGCCTGTCCCCTCTGTATGTGCATGCCACGGATGACTCCCTTCTTAGAAAAAGAGTGGTTATCCTGAACAAACTCGCAGGCGATCCCCCTCTGCTCGTAAAGAGGTTTTTTATAGCACTCGCGAAAGCTCCCCCTCGAGTCTTCAAACCGAGCAAGGGAAATGAGCTGCACACCTGGCAGGAGCTCCGGGAGGCCAAAAAGAGAGCGTTTTTGATTCATGACTTGAGAATATATAGTCTTACATATTAATCTAATTGCTCTTTAATAGGAGCATCTTTTATGCACATTTTTCGCTCTCATGGACATGTAGTCGGAGGCTCTCTGCTGATCGCGGGGACCACAATTGGCGTCGGGATGCTCGCTCTCCCCATCGCCACCGGGGCAGGAGGTTTTTTGCCTTCGATCCTCATCTACCTTGTCTGCTGGGGCTTTATGCTCTGCACAGGACTGCTGCTTCTCGAGGTCTGCACCTGGATGGCGCCAGACACCAACCTCATCTCCATGGCAGAAAGATACCTCGGCAAGACCGGAAAAATGGCCTGCTGGCTCATCTACCTCTTTCTTTTTGAAACGGTCATGATCGCCCACATCACGGGGGGAGGCAACATCACAAGGGAGATTTTCCAAGATGCGCCCTCTCTTCTCAGCTCAATTGTTCTTTATACCGTGATCTTTTCTCCGATTATTTACCTCGGGGCAAAGATGGTCGATCGCATTAATTTTCTTTTATTTTCAGGCGTGCTAATCAGCTATTTCTGCTTTATCTTTGTCTCCTCTCGCTATGTAAATGTCAGCTTTTTAAAGCTGCAGAACTGGAATAAGGCATGGCTAGCGCTGCCCATTCTCTTCACCGCTTTCACCTATCAGGTGATCATCCCCACCCTGATGAACTACATGAACCGCGATGTGAAAAAGGTGAGACACGCCATCTTTTTTGGAACGAGTATCCCGCTCGTTGTCTATCTAGTCTGGCAAATTCTCATCTTAGGGATTGTGCCCGTCGAAGGCCCAAACGGCCTTTTAGAGGCCGCTGCCAAAGGACAGAATGCCATTAACCCCCTCCGCCATTTTGTCCATTCAGCAAGCGTATCAAACATCGGAAAGGCCTTTGGCTTTTTTACCCTCACGACCTCCTATATTGCGCTTGCCCTTGCGTTTCTCGATTTCTTAGCCGACGGACTCAAGGTAAAAAAGGTAGGGATCCGAAAATTTGTCCTTTGCTTAATGATTTTTATCCCGCCTCTGCTCATCTCGCTGATCAACCCCAATCTCTTTTTAAAAGCCCTTGGCTACGCAGGGGGAGTGAGCTGCGCGATTCTCTTTGGCCTCTATCCGCCTCTCATGGTCTGGGTCGGGCGCTACAAAAGAGGGCACACGACTGGCCAGCAGATCCCGGGAGGAAAAGTATTCTTGTCGCTTTTGGTCCTTTTCGTTCTCATTGAACTGGGAATTGAACTGATCCCTCAGCTGATGAGATGAGAAAAAAAATTTTTGTTTTTTCTCTGCTTTTGTGCCAGCCGCTTGTCTACTCAGCTAAAAAACCGCTATTCCCTCATCACTTAAAGGCTCCGATCACTGCGGAGCCCTCTCCTTCCGCTGCCCCAGAAGAAGAGGCTCCCTGGCTGACGGGAACGCTTCTGACTCCTTCAGGAGTGGTGATCCCTGTAGAATACATCAACGTAGAGTCCTACCTTTTTGCAACAGTTATCACGGGGCAATACGACAAACACTGGCACGCCAAAAAAATGGCCAATTTTACCACTCTCAGCACAGAACTTGAGGTGGAGATAGGGCTAAC
>JABDDY010000055.1 GCA_013287365.1 Chlamydiota bacterium | reverse complement strand
ATCGTCGAATCGCGGCGCTTTCACGCGCTCAAACTCGAATTTATTTTCGATAGTTGGTATAAGCTCGTTTTTGGGAGGCAACTAGTTGGAAGAAATGTTCTACGCTGAAGCCCTCTAGAGACTTGAGTTTCATGTGGGCGTGGGATAAGTCCTGCTCTGCGGTGTAGTGGTTGGGAATGGCAATGGTGAAACAGCCCGCACTGGTCGCTGCAGTGACCCCTGCGCTGCTGTCTTCAATGGCTAGGCACTCTTCGGGCTTTAAGCCGAGGAGTTTGGCTGCCTTTTGGTAGACGTAAGGCTTGGGTTTGTTGGTGCCCTCCGGATCTAGGTATTCGGAAAGGTCATCTCTTCCCGAGAGAATGGCTTCGAAATAGTGCTCTATGCCCAGGCTTTTTAGGCTGCGTAAAATGTCTTCTTTTCTTGCGCCAGAGGCGACAGCCAGTTTTAACCTGTAGTGCTCCTTTTGCTCAAAAAGCTTACGCGCAAAATCTACCGTGGGTCCGATGGGGACAATGTGAGCATCATCGTGATGCCGGCTAAAAGCCTCATTTTTTTCATGGAGCAGAGCATCGAGATCGCTAAAGCCCAAGGATTTTAAAATGGCAAAATCACCTAGACCCACAAAATGGCGAATATAGGTCTGTTTGTCGAGGGTCTGTCCGCGGTTTTGAATAGCCACTTGCCAGGAGAGAAAATGGGCCTGCTCGCTGTCGACAAGTGTCCCGTCGCAGTCGAAGATGACAGCTTGAATCAACGCAAGCTCTCCAGCTTGGATCACGCCAGCTCTCCAGCTTCGATCTCTTTGCTCTTGACGTTAAATTCCTTAGAAACGCCGACCACTGAGTAGATCCAGGCAAAGAAGATGACAGTGAGGATGGTCGCGATGTAAGGGGCGCAGAGAGTGATGCTGCCTAAGCTGAGAATGAGGGCTTGGAAGGATAGGGAGGCGCCCGATTTGCCAACGCCAGAGCCGAGCCCATCAATCGCTGCTTTCCCGCGAAGCCGCGCTTCGGGGCTAACAGCTAAGAAAGCGAGTTCTTTGGAGGCATCAAAGACAGAATATTTGCCCGCTTTGCTGAGCGCATTTTGCATCGAACCCCAGTAGACGGTCATGAGCAGGGGAGTGGTGCCAAAGAGGGTCGCTGCTAGGCCAGAGAGAAGGTTGCCGAAGAAGAGGAAGCTAAAAAAGCCAATGCCTAGGATGAACATGAGAGAGGGGGTGAGGAGAGCGACAAAAGCCCAGCCAAAGCGCCTGACCATGACGGAGAAGAAGAGCCCGCCTAAGGTGGCAAAGCAGCCGATCGCAATGGTCACATGGTTCATATGCGCGAGCATGTCTTTGGGGTCAGAAAAACATTTTTTTAGTTGCTCTTTCCAGAGGATATCTGTGAAGTTGATCGCGATGTTGTAGCCTAAGACGATGAGAGCGAGGCAGGTCAGGTATTTAGACTTGGAGATGTAGCGGATGCAGTCGCGAAGCGAGAGCCGCTTTTTTGCGCTGTTTTTTACCGACTGGTTGTAGGCATCTTGATCGGTTGTCGTTTCAGAGCTCATGACCTTGCGGTTGATCCAGTAGAAAGTTCCGATTGCACAGAGGCCAAAAAAACTGATCAGAAGAGTGAGCTGAATTAGGGTCATGTGCCACTGCTCATGAGTGACGGCTTTGGGAGAGACGAGCAGGTGGTGGACAAAGAGGTTGGCCAGCATTCCTCCAACGATAGGAGCGGCATTGGATCCAAGGTTGAGCAGGCCGTAGGTGCGTCTTGCTTCAGAAAGGGGAGTCGTGTCGTTGGCAAAGCCCCAGAAAAGGACAGTCAGGACAATGACAGCCCACATTTCCGAGATGATGTAGAAGCTGGTGTGGGTCCAGTTGCAGATCATGGCAATGAGGCCATTAAAGCCGGAGGGGAGATGTTCCCGTAGCATCTGTCCAAACTGCTGAAAATTGAGTGCATCGCTATAGGGAAAAATGACAAAGGCAAAGAGGAGGAAATAGGTGATGAAGGAGCCGACAATGAGATAAAAGACCTTTTCGCGGCTAAAGCGGCTGCGCAGTTTAGTGTAAAACCAGGTGGCGGCAATGGCGCCTGGTAAAATGCCCCAGACTTTAATGAAGGGGATCACCTCGGCTCCTGAGGATTTGCCGGTTAGGATGATGACGTCTTTGATGTTGCGCAGGATACTATAGCAGATGCATAGAAGACTCATCAAAAGAAGCATGGAGACGACTTTCTTTGTCTCTGAGCGGTGCACAGGCCAGGCGATGAGGCGCCAAAAGCCAAACGATTTGTCTTTCATAGGGTAAATCCTTCTCCTAAATAGGCAGAGCGTGCCTCTTTACTTCGTAAAAATTCTTCGGGGGTTCCCGCAAGCAGCACTTTTCCTTCTTGGATGAGGTAGCCGCGGTCAATGGTGGAAAAGATTTCTCTTGCATTGTGATCGGTGATGAGAATGGTGATTCCCTTGTTTTTGAGATGGGTGATGAGTGTTTTGAGATCGGAAATCGCAAGAGGGTCGATATTGGCAAAGGGTTCATCGAGGAGCAGGAGAGAGGGCTCTGTGACAAGAGCCCTTGTAATCTCGAGGCGGCGCCTTTCTCCTCCGGAGAGGGTAAGGGCCCGTTTTTTTGCCAGTTTTTCTAGATGCAGCTCGGAGAGCAGGGTTTCGAGTTTTTCTTTTCTCTCAGCTCGTGTAAGAGGAAGAGTTTCTAGGATACAGAGGATATTTTCCTCTACCGTGAGCTCGCGGAAAATCGAGGGCTCTTGCGCCAGATACCCCATTCCTAGACGGGCACGCTCGTGAATCGGAAGGGCTGTGACGTTCTGGCCCTTGAAAAATACGCTTCCCCCATCCGGGGCAATCAGCCCAATGGTCATGTAGAAAGCAGTTGTCTTGCCAGCTCCATTGGGGCCGAGCAGTCCTACAACTTCACCGGCGACAAGGGAAAAAGAGAGTCCGCTGACAACTTTCTTGCCTCCGTAGCTCTTGGTCAATTTTTCAACGCGTAGAATCTGCATGACCCTCGGAGAAATGGGGAAAAAGTTTTGCAATCACCGCGCTTTCTGAGGGAGAGAAATGGAACCGCACATTTCCAAGACCCTTGATGCTTTCTTCATGTGTCTGCGGATTGCGGCTAATCCGCACTTCATTGGCACTGATCTTTAAGCTTTTTTCCTCATCCCAGAAAAGCACTCTCTCGTGCGGGGCGGCCGTTAGAGTGAGTAGATCATTTTCCTTGCTATAGCGCAGGTGATCTGCTTTTGCAAAGCGGTTGCCTAAAGAGGGATCTAAGGCAGAGGATTCTGCAAACTTGCAAAGTAGCACCTCTCCATCTAAATCAAGAGTGGTTAGCGTCGATCCTTCATAGGTAATGGTACCGCTTGTTGCATTCACTCTGCCAAGGGAAGATTCTTTTACTTCAACGGAGTTCACGCATTCTAAACATCTCTTCTCATGATTCCAAAGCAGATGATCACACTCGATGAGAAGCTCTCCACCTGGGCTGAGTCCGAGCGAGCGGAAACGGCCTTTGGGCTGCTCTACCTTGAGGACCTCTGTTTGAAGATCGAGACTGACTGCTCTGGCCTGTAAAAAGTCCTCATCATGGGTCAAGCTACAGGGGCTGCCATCTTGGGAAAAAGCCATTAAGACTGTTTTGTCAAGGTGCGCTGCCGCAGCTTTTACATAGAAGCTGCCTGCGTAGGAAATCTCTACCCCTTGAGAGGCTGAAATCGCTTTGAGCTGGGGCAGCGCTGTGTGACCCTTTTCAAAGAGTAGATGAGCGATGGGACTTTTCATGCTAAAAGGAAATTTTAACCCCGTGATTTGGTCGTAGGAGATCTTCTCTCCCTCGCTAGCTTTTAGACAGCCTGTCAGACTCTTAAAGTCAAAATCGGCATTTTCGCACAAGAGTTTGCCATAGTCTTTGAGCTCTAAGCGGACAGCTTTGCGAAGATGAATCGCATCAAAGCGCTCTGATTGCTGATCGGGTTTTTCAATCAGAGCTTCTTCCGCATGCATTTGCCCAAGGGGATGCTCGATCACCACTTCTCCCGAGAGTTTCAGATCGCTCCCGTCATAGAGAACCTCGCTAGAGGAAACAGAAGAAATGAAGAGAAGCAGCCACATCATGATCTGTCCTCCTTCAAAATGGCCTTAAAGTCGGAAGCCTTGAACTCGGGAACTTTCCCTCCGAAAGAGACGCTGACATTGCGAGCGACCCCTCGCAGGTAAGCGTCGCTTAAAGGGAGAGGCTCTTTGGGAAGGCTGGAAGTGGCTAATTTATATAGGGAAAGCTTAGCGTGGCTAGCCAAAAGCTCTGCTCGGTTGTAGTAGTAAAGTCCCTCTCCAGCTTCAAAGTAGCGCAGCTGCTGTCCCTTTTCGAGGAGCTTTTCCTGAATCCAGCAGCGCATTCCTTGCAAGGACTCGACAAGCTCGAATTTGTTTTTCACAGGGGTTAAGGTCAGCACAGAGTTGTCGCTTTCGATTCGGTAGTGCAGCCGCGACTGATTTTCTCCTGAGAGCCAGATTTCTTTGCTCACTTTTGTGCGCTGCTGCTGTGTGGGACTGTAGGCGGCTCCAAGAGAAGAGGAGAGTGCTTTTTTCCCGAGCATCTTCTGGTAGCGCTGCTGATCACTTGGGCGAAGATAGAAAAAGTGGAAAAAGAGAAAAAAAACAAGACCGAAGGTGAGGATGGCATAAACAAATTGCATCCTCTTTAGCAGCATGTCATCCCCACCTTACTTTCTACTGTGTAAAGCTCGCTTGCTACTGCGTAGAGAGCAAGTAGTTTCTGCAAGAGCGGCTTTAGCTCATATAGGGGCATCTGACAGCTCCGATCGCTTTTGGCCTTATCTGGATCGGGGTGTGTCTCCATGAAGAGGCAGTTACAGCCGGCGGCGATCGCTGCGGCGCTCAGTGTGGGGATAAACTCTCGCTCAGCTCCTGTTTCATTGCCATGGGCTCCCGGCAATTGGACAGAATGGGTGGCATCGAAGACAACTGGCACACCAAATCCTTGCATGATGGGGATGGAGCGCATGTCGCACACAAGGTTGTTGTAACCGAGACAGAAACCGCGCTCAGTTAAAAGAATATTCTGGTTGCCGGTAGAGGCGAGCTTTTCAACCACAGTGCCCATATTCCAGGGAGCGACAAACTGTCCTTTTTTTACATTGATCACACGACCGGTTCGCCCGGCCGCAAGAAGAAGATCGGTCTGGCGGCAGAGAAAGGCGGGGATTTGCAGCACGTCACAGACCTCGGCGGCAGCCCTAGCCTCCTCGGGGCTATGCACATCAGTGAGAAGAGGGAGATCAAACTGCTGGCCCACCCTTTGCAAGATGGCAAGACCCTCCTCTATTCCAAGACCGCGGAAAGAATGGACAGAGGAACGATTGGCTTTGTCGTAACTGGATTTGAAAATGATAGGAATGGAGAGCTCTTCGCTTAAGGCCTTGAGAAATTCAGCGGTTGTGAGAGCGAGCTCTTCGCTTTCAATAACACAAGGACCAGCGATTAAGGCGAGTGCTTGACCTGGACCGATCAAGAAATTCCTTACGCGTACCATCTGCATTAGGAGTCATCATCGCAGAAAACTCTTTTTGCCACAAGGGTTTTACCTGAGAAAATCGCTGCAAAAAATTTCTAGAAAATTATAGAGACGAGGGGGTTTATTTAAGAGAAATTTTACAGCTAAAAGTGCTCCTTGTGCAAAGGCATCGCGGCTGTGACTTTCGTGCTTTAAAGAAAGCTCTTCACCAAGGAAAGAGAGGCGAATCTCATGCTCACCGAAGACCTCTCCGATTCTCTTAGAAGAAATAGGGATATCTCCTCCTAAAATTTCTTGGCATTTTAGAGCGGTTCCGCTCGGAGCATCTTTTTTCTTTTCGTGATGGGTTTCGTAAATACGTATCTCCGCCCCTGGAAAGATCCTTGCCTTTTCTGCGAGGAGAAGGAGCAGAGCAATGCCTCGACTAAAGTTGGGGGAGTGTAAGATAGGAATTTTTTGAGAAGCCTCTTGCAGCTTCTGCCAGTGCAGAGAGGAAAGTCCTGTTGTTCCACTAACTAATGGTTTTTTGAATTTAAGAGCAAGTTCGAGGGCAGAGAGAGAGCCGGTAGGACTTGAAAAATCAAGGAAGGCATCGGCTCTATCTGCTTGAGAAAGA
>JABDDY010000054.1 GCA_013287365.1 Chlamydiota bacterium | reverse complement strand
TGCTTGGGCCAGTATTTTGCTGAGTCTATTTTTCATGACGGCGTGAGTATACATTAACTGGGTTTTCCTGCATAATCTTGACTTACTTATGTCAAAACTAATTTTGCTTCGTCACGGCCAGTCCGAGTGGAACAAGCGCAATCTCTTCACCGGTTGGGTCGACATTCCCTTGAGTTTTGAGGGGATCCAAGAGGCCCTCTCAGCCGGAGAGCAGATCGCCGATCTACCGATTGACCTGATCTTTATCTCCTCACTGATACGCGCGCAGATGACGGCGATGATCGCCCTGAGCGTGCACCGCAAGGGAAAAGTTCCTCTCATGCCCCATACGGGACAGTTGCAGGAGTGGGCCAAAATCTATAGTAAAGAAGCAGAGAAGGCCACTATCCCTGTCGTCATTGCTTGGCAGCTCAACGAGCGCATGTATGGAGAGCTCCAAGGGCTCAACAAAGAGCAGACAAAAGAGAAGTTCGGTGCAGAGCAAGTGCAGCTCTGGCGCCGCAGCTACTCGGTCCCTCCCCCTCATGGCGAGTGCCTTGCCGATACAGCAGCGCGTGCGATCCCCTATTTTCAGCACTCCATTGTCCCTCCTCTCAAAGAGGGAAAAAACATTCTGGTCTCCGCCCATGGCAATTCACTGCGCGCGATCGTGATGCATCTGGATGGACTGACCCAAGATGAGGTGATGAAGCTCGAGCTGCCGACGGGCGTGCCGCTGATTTATCACTATGAATCTGGAAAATATCGCCGTGGGTGAGCGCCCTCTACTCTCGGTTTTTTCTCCGGCAGTTTCAAGAGGTGCTGCCAATTTTCAGGTGTTTCTCTCGACCTACATTGACTGGATGCAAGAATCTGGCCGTACTCATATCCTTGTGGCTGCCCATGACCACTGCAGCCTGGTGGAGGGGGCTCGGCGTTTAGAAAAACTGGGCGCCACAAAAAAAGAGATTCCCTTGAATCATTTCGGCCAGGTGACAGCCGAAGCTCTAGAAAAAGAGCTCTCTCCCCGCTCGGCGCTTCTCTCTCTCTCCTGGGTCAGTGAGCTCACAGGAGTGATCCAGCCTATCTATGATCTGGCCACTGTTTGTGAGGAAAAGGGAGTTAGACTCCATGTCGATGCAACGGGAGCCTTAGGTCAGATCCACTTTCAATTTTCTGATCTTGGCGCCGATTTTCTCACCTTTGAAGCAGGGGTCCTTGTGGCAGAGGGCCGCACTCTCTCCCCCCTCTACTTTGACGAGGAGTCTCCTGTAGCCTCTGCAAAAACAGAAGAAGAGCCGGGACTTTTTTCTTTAGAATCGCTCCGTCTGCGCGATTTCTTTGAAGAGAGACTCACCGAAAGAGCCCCTGACTGCCAAATTCTCTTCCAAAATGCCGATCGCATCGCCAGCTGCAGCGCTCTTGCCTTTCCAAGAGTTCACGGAGAGCTTCTCGCTGCGACTCTTTCCTCACAAGGGATTGAAGCAACGACAGGAAAAGGCCGCCTGCCCAAACTTCTCCTCGCATGCGGGGTCAGCCCTCTTGTCGCCTACAGCGCTGTCAGCTTAAATCTAAAGGGCAGAGAAACAGAAAAAGAGATGATAGAGCTCTGCGACACTCTCTTAAAAAGTGCTAGAGCCCCCAAGTTCCCGGATCAGGAAGAGGCGGCTCGGCGAGGCATGCATCTTTTCCTTGGGAAAGCTGGCTCTTTCGAAAAGGGAGAGCACCTGACCCTTTATCTACTTGTCGATACAAGTGATGGAAAAATTGCCGATTGCAAGTGGGACTGCTTTGGTCCAAGTGAGCTGAGCCAAGCTACAGAGCTGGCCACAAGAAAACTCATCAGACGACCCTACCGAGAAGCGGCAAGACTTAGCGCCTCTGCTCTTTCTGTTTCTGCTTTTACCAATCTTGTCATCGATGCTGCTGAGGAGGCCGCAGATAGGGCCATAGAAGTGCTCGGAAGTCTGAGAGAAGCACCAGAAAAAATGGTTGGTGTCCTTGAGACTACTGAGGCCGCTCTTTATCCTGACTGGGTGACCATTCCTGCATCTGAGCAAAGAGCCATTGTCGAAGAGGTCATTGCAAGCGATGTAAGGCCCTATATAGAACTTGACGAGGGCGGCATCGAAATTCTCAAGATCGAGCAGTTTCAGATCCAGATCCGCTACGCGGGGGCTTGCACAAGCTGCTACTCCGCAACCGGGGCCACGCTCGAGGCCATCAATCAGATCTTGCGGCAGAAAATCCACCCCGATCTAGTCGTAGTTCCTGATCTTTTCAATCTCGCCGCAGGAGAAGGCACGTAGCTGCCCATCTTTTAAGCGAATCAAAAGCTTCCCGTCAGCAGTGAGTCCTTCGCAGAGCCCCTCGAGTTTCTTCCCCGAGCCATCCCTAGCCACAATGCGCTCTCCTTTAAAGGCAAGTCTGGGTTCAATGCGGGCAGAGAGGTTGCTGAGATCTTTTGTGTACTCTAGCTCAAATTTCTCCGCGATTTTTTGCAAAAGTTCTCTCAGATCGAAGGTGCGGCCTGCAATCTCTGCAAGGGTGGTAGATGGCTGATCGGCCACTATACTTTGATTCACATTGAGTCCTATCCCTATAATGACCCCTAGTCGATCTTGTAACTCGACCGACTCTGTCAGCACCCCTCCGCACTTTTTCCCCTCAAAAAACAGATCGTTTGGCCATTTGATCTGCAGATGGACCCCTTCTCTATCCAGAAGTTGCGCGCAACAAAGGACTAGCAGCTGAGCAAAAGAGGAAAGCTTGTCTCTTTCCTCCATAGGGATGCAGAAAAAAACGGTGGCGTAGAGATTGCCAGTGGGAGAGAGCCATTGATTTCCCCGCCTGCCATAACCGCCGCTTTGCTTGTCTGCAACGATCCAGGTCAGGGCCCACAGGGGCCTGCCTGCGCTCAGCTCATTTACCTGCTCTTTGGCCCACTTGTTTGTCGAATCGATCTGTTTAAAATGAATCATGAAAAACCTAAAAATAAATAAATTTTCACCACAGAGCTCACAGAGAAAAAAATGTAGAGAGTTGAGTGATCACTCAACTTGTTCGCATTCTCTGTGAGCTCTGCGAGCTCTGTGGTTAGAAATTTTACGCAGCGGCTTCCACCGGAGAGCTGGTAGTCTCCTCTTGTTTGTGCACGCTCAATTGCGAGCATTCAACCTCAGCAAAAAACGAGACCTCGAGTATACTCCATTCCATATGTTTAGTGCCAAAACGATGCGCAAAATTGACCTGAGGATGATCCCGCTTATCCTCGCGCTCATGACCATTAGCCTTCTTGTCATCTCTGCCATGACTGGACAGGTGCGCGAGTTAGAGCGCGAAGAGTTTTTCACCCCCTTTGTGAAAAAACAGCTCCAGTGGTTTGCGATCGGTTGGGCCTGCTTCCTTTTTTTTAGCGCCATCGACTACCACAAGCTGCGCAAGTGGGCCCCTTTTCTCTACGTCGGCATGATCCTCATGCTCCTTGGCCTTTTTTTTGCCCCCGCCATTCAAAATGTGCACCGCTGGTACCGCTTTGGTGGTCTCACCGTCCAGCCCTCTGAGTATGCCAAACTCATTGTCGTGATTGCGCTCAGCGCCTTCCTAGAGTATAAAGCCGCGCGCACCAGAGAGACTGGAGCCGCTCTCCAAGCGCTCCTCCTGATCGGGGTTCCCTTTCTCCTGATCTTAAAGCAGCCAGATCTTGGTACCGCGCTCGTCCTTTTCCCGATTGCCCTTGTGATGTTTTACTTTGGACAAATCAAAAGACGGGTCCTGCTTGTGATGGGCCTACTTGGCATGAGCTGCCTGATCTTTGTCAGCCTGCTCTTTTTAGGGGTCATCTCTCATGACAAGCTCCGTCCCTATGTCACAAAAGTGATCAAAGAATATCAGTATGAAAGGCTCAGCCCCGACACCTATCACCAGACCGCTTCCCAAACCTCAATCGCTCTAGGGGGTGTGACAGGCAGCGGCTGGCGCAAAAGCGAGTTTGCTGGAAGGAAGTGGCTTCCCGAGGCACATACCGACTCGGTTTTTGCTGCCTATGCTGAAGAGTTTGGCCTGGTGGGCACAGGGCTGCTTCTCTGCCTATTTTTCTCTCTGATCTACTGCAGCTTCCAGGTGACAGCGGTGGCCAAAGATCGCTTTGGGCGACTCCTCTCATCTGGGATCACCGTCTATCTCTGCGTGCACATTCTGATCAACTGCGCCATGATGTGCGGTTTCCTGCCGATCACAGGAGTGCCCCTTGTGCTTGTTTCGTATGGAGGCTCTTCAGTGCTTGCCACCATGATCGCGCTTGGAATCTTGCAGAGCATTTACAGCAGAAGGTTTTTGTTTTAACTAGACTTTGGCTATTTGAGGAGCACAGCTTCTAAAATCTCTCAACCAGGCGACTCAAAACTTTAAATTGGAAGAAACTCAACAAAGAGATTAAAATTCCTCTCGCGTGCTCACGCATGAAAATAACTGGAGTTTAACTATATGGATCAATCTAATGACTCCTCGTTGAGGCCATCAAATCCTTCTTTCGAGTCCCTGAAAAGGCATACCCAATATGGTACCGAATATTGGAGTGCAAGAGAGCTGCAGTCCTGTCTGGGTTATTCAGAATGGAGAAAATTTGAAAACACGATAAAAAAAGCAATAAATTCTTGCAAGCAGTCTGGAAATGATCCAAACCATCACTTTGTCGGCGCCGACAAACCGATCACAGGAGGAAAAGGCGCTGTGCAAATAGTTAATGATTATTATCTTTCCCGTTTCGCTTGCTACCTTATCGCTCAAAATGGAGATCCCAGAAAACCAAAAATTGCGGAGGCTCAAAAATATTTCGCCATTCAGACCAGGCGCCAGGAAATCTCGGATCAAATGGCTGCCGACCTCGAGAGAATCGAAATACGCCACCAGGTCTCGGAGGAATTTAAGGCATTGTCAGGTGCTGCTCGGGAAGCTGGAGTGCAAGATAAGATGTTCGGCATTTTTCATGATGCGGGTTACAAAGGGCTTTATGGCGGTCTGGGAGTTGATGCCATTAAAGTTCATAAAGGAATTCCGCCAAAAGAACAGCTTATGGATCGCATGGATACAACAGAACTTGCTGCTAATTTATTTCGGATGACTCAGACCAAAGACAAACTCAAAAACGAACGCATTAGGAACCAAAGAGCCGCTATGGAAACTCATGAAATGGTTGGGAAAAAAGTGCGATCAACCATCAAAGAAATCGGAGGGGTTCTTCCAGAAAATATCTCTCCAGCTGAGCCGATCAAAAAAGTTAAAAAACGACTGAAAACCACTCATCCTCGATTGACTTTAGATCCCAAGGATACCTTAGATGGCATCAATCATTTGGAAAATGCAACACATAACGGCAACTGAAAAAAATGTAGTTGATTGGTAAATTTTGAGAAATACAATCTCTAAAAGTTCTCTAGCGGTCTGACCGAGCAAGCCAGATAAAGCAGTCAAAATAGCGGTCCAAATCCTGAAGAGATGTTTTGAATTCATCGCTTCCAAGAGCGGCTGCCGCAAACAGTTCGCGAACTCGTAGAATTTCTCTTCGACGTCCCTTCCACCTGGGATCTTCGATCGTGAGGTAAAATAAATCCAAAGCGCGAACGACGGCGCCCCAGTAACGTGTTTGGTTGTCTTTGGCTCGAAGAGCTCGGCCCACTTCGCTCCCAATATTGGCCATTTGTTCAACGAGGGAAAACTTTGCCCAACTTGCTCTAGCCGATTCTAAATGTTCTGATTCTGGATTCATGGTTATTTGACGAGTTGATCAAGGAATATAGACATTAAAAGTTGGCTTATTCGAATTAACTAAGGAATAATCCTCCATAAAAGCCTTCATTTGATGAGCAAATGAGTCGCGAACAATTTTTTCCAGGTTCTTTCCTAAGGAAAACTGGGAAAAACAATTGTTAGACCAAATGTATGTAGAAATTTCCTGATTTGTTTTAGAAATAGTTACAATATTACTGAGATTTAGAGAAGCTCTAACAACAGCAAGTTCCTTTCCAGTGATATCGGTTATGTTTCCCAATTCGTAGATTAAAATACCATCAGAGCCTAGTTGGCTTAAGTCTACAGACTCCTCGTCTTTATTTTTCACAATAAGGTTTAAATCGCTAGATTCCCCATATTTGTTTAACTCGTTTTCCACAAAACTTCTTATTTTGTCAGATTGGTCTTTAGAAGAATAGGGGAGCATAAAAATAACTGTGAATTTTGACAATCCCTTTAAAGGATTATCTACACCAAGAGAGGGCATATCCTGTTCCCTGCTCATTCTTTTTGTGTTAGCGGCTACTTTTTGCTGGTTTCCATAGCCTACACAAAAAAGAAATGTTGCTGCCAGAGATAGGATTCCCAATGTC
>JABDDY010000053.1 GCA_013287365.1 Chlamydiota bacterium | reverse complement strand
ATAGATCCGTTTGGAGACGATCTGGCCATTGACCACTTTGAAGTAGTAATGGTTTTCGTAAACAAGTTCGCTATTCATCGAGAGGCGCTCAATGTATTCATATTCCTCTTCTCCATGACTTAAGCAACGAACCGAATAGGGCTCGCCGGCGCGTGCCATCACCTCTTCGATCGGCATGCCAAGCACAACGCAATCGTAGTCAAGCCGGCTCATGGCGCAGCTGCTCACGCTACAGCTACAGAAAAAACAGAGAATAAGTAGGGATACAATATTTTTCATGTCGCGGGTCCAGAAACGGGCTTTAGCCAGAGTTTTCCTTGGATCATGGTGCGCAGCTGATCGCTTGTCGCATACTCCGCGCTCATCAGATAACTCCCATCTGCTTGTCTTTCATAGAGCTCAAAACCCTCAAATCCAAGTTCTACCGCGCGAAATTCCCAGGCAATGAGTTTTTCTTTGATGATTCCTTTACCGATCACTTTTCCAAGAGCGAGATTTTCTAGTTCAATGACAAACTGGTTGTTTGCCAGATCGTAGATCAAAAACTGGTTATGCATCACATCGGAAATGCCTTTGATCTGGATCTTTTGCAGACATTCGATCAGGCCACTGGAATCTTTCTTCTTGTTATTCCAATGAGTCTGAAAATTTAAAGGCTCATCCACCATCGAAAGCCGGATGGTGCCTTCGCCGAGCCATTCCTGCTCGGATAAGATAAATACATGCTCGGTCACTCTTTGCTTCTATACAAGAGACAAGCTCATTTGTAAAGTGGGCTAATGATAAAAAATTTAATTTGACATTTCCCCCTCTATTCCCTATCTCCAGAAGAGAGGGAATGTGTAAAGTGACAAGAAAATATTTAATTCCGTTTCTTGCCATTTTGGGCGCCATCATCGCCCTTGTTGTCCTCTTTTGGAGCCAGAAAAAGCAGCCGGTTCCTCCCATTCCCTATCCCGCTCCTCAGTCTCCTTATAAAGAGGCCATTTATGGCGCAGGAATGATCGAGGCCTCCTCTGAAAACATCGCCATTGGAACGCCTTTTGTGCTCCCTATTGAAAAGGTCTATGTCATAGAGGGTGATCGGGTCAAAATGGGAGATCCTCTGCTGCTTTTAGACACCCGCGCGCTAAAAGCGCAGGAAGAGACAGCTAAAGCGCAGGTCAGCGCAGCCAAAGTCAATTATGAGGGGCTAAAAGTTCAGTTCTCCTTTTACGAAAGGCTCACCGATAAGCGAGCGGTCAGCGAGCAAGCCTATGAAAATAGCTACTATGCGATGAAAGAGGCCGAGGAGCAGGTGAAGGTGGCTGAAGGACAGCTGCTGCAGGTCCAGACCGATCTTGAACGTGCGCTTATCCGGTCGCCTGTTGATGGAGAGATTCTACAGGTCAATGCCCACATCGGAGAAATCTACGCTCCCATCTCTTACGGTGTCACTGAATCCTATCTCAACTTGCAAACCTCCCTCATTCTCATGGGGACCGTAGCTCCTTTGCAAATGCGAATTGACATCGATGAAGAGGATTGCTGGCGCTACCGAAAAGGAGCGAGCGCAACTGCCTTTGTGCGAGGAAATGGCTCCATCAATTTCCCGATGCACTTTGTCCGGATCGAGCCCTACGTCATTCCCAAAACCTCTTTTACAGGGCAGAGTGTTGAACGAATTGATACGCGCGTGTTTCAGGTCCTCTACCGCTTTGAAAAAGAGGACCTGCCCGTCTATGCGGGACAGCTGCTCGATGTGTACATCGAGGCTCCTCGGCAAGCCGTAAAAAAAAGTTATAAGTAATGCAATCGTTTCTTATTTTTTTTCTCCTCCTCTTGTCCGGCTGCATGGTAGGGCCTCGCTACACTCCTCCTGAAATGCCACTTCCAGCTGCGTTTGAAGAGAGCCCAGACAGAGAGTCTTTGTCCTCCGATGCGCTTTGTCAATTTTGGAAACAGTTTGACGATGAGCTTCTCACCTCTCTTGTCGAGGAGGCACTCAGCGGCAATTTTGACTACAGTATTGCCTTAGAGCAGATCTGGCAGGCGCGCGCCCAGTATCAGATTCAGAGCTCTTTCCTCTGGCCTGAAATTGATCTGAATGCCTCAGCCATTCGCTCTCAATTTAGCCAAAATATTGGCTTTTCACTCTTTGGTCCTACATCGGCAACAAGTACGAGCGGCATGAACAACACAACTGTCAATACCGGATCTAGCAGTGCAGCTGCCTCCAGCGGAACAACCGCCTCAGGCTCGATCATGAACTTTTTTCAGGTGGGGTTTGATGCGATTTGGGAACTCGACTTTTGGGGCAAATTTAGACATAGCAAGCAGGCTGCCTTCGATCTTTGGGAAGCATCGGTTGACGATGCAGAGCTTGTCTACATCACGATCATTAGCGAGGTGGTGCGCGATTATGTGACCATTCGCTCTTTACAAGAGCAGATTCGCCTCATGGAAAAAATCATAGAGGCCGATGAGAGACAGCTCGAGCTTGCCCGTGTTTTGCAAACGGCCGGGCTCGACAACCAGATCCAGGTAGAACAGTTTGTCGCCTCTTTGGAAAAAGATTGTGCTCTTCTGCCTCCTCTAGAAACAAACTTAAAGCAGATGGTCTACGCTCTAGCTCTCCTCCTCGGAAAAGCGCCCGAGGGTTTTGCAGAGCGTTTTAACTCCTATCAGCCCATCCCTGTAGCTCTTGGCAAGGTCATGGCAGGACTGCCCTCCGATCTCTTGCGCAGAAGACCCGATATCCGCTCAGCCGAGCGAAATCTAGCGGCCGCTACTGAGCAGATTGGCACCCATGTCGCCGACCTTTTCCCTCATATTGCGTTAACAGGGGATAGTTATGGCTACGAGAGCAATAAGGTTAGCAATCTCTTCACAAGCAAAAGCATCTTCTGGAGCATTGGACCGACAATCAACTGGGATCTGATCGATTTTGGCAGAGTGAGAGGGCAGATCGATCTGGCCAAATCAGAGCAAAGACAGGCTCTTCTCACCTATCAGAAGACCGTGGTGAGCGCTCTGCAAGATGTCGAAGGGGCCCTAGTTGCCTACTTTGAGGAGCAAAAACGGCTCCTCTATCTGGCCGAGCAAGCAGAAGCTAACCGGCAAGCTCTTGTCCTCACAGAAGATCTGTTTCAAGCGGGCTTAGTCAGTGAGCTCGAAGAGCTTGCCGCGCTCGAGACCCTGCTTGCCGCAGAACAAAGTCTGACCCAGAGCACAGGCGCTCTTACAAATAACCTGGTCGCCCTTTACAAAGCACTAGCCGGGAACTGGTAATGTTAGGTTACGCAATCAAAATGCTCATCGGCGACCGCATGAAGTACCTAGGGCTTGTCGTCGCCTTGAGCTTTGCCTCCTTCATCATCAGCCAGCAGGGGGCGATCTTTGTCGGCATCATGAAACGGACCTTTAGCTACATCACAGACACCTCCCAACCAGACCTTTGGGTGATGGACCCGACCGTCCAATACATTGACGATCTAAAAGGAATGAAGGAAACTGCTCTCTACAGAGTGCGCAGCGTTGAAGGGATCAAGTGGGCCACTCCCCTCTATAAGGGGCTGATTCAAGCACGTCTACTCGATGGCAACTTTCAAACATGCATCTTTATCGGCATCGATGATGCGACACTCATCGGCGGTCCTCCGGCCATGGTTCAAGGAACGATGCACGACCTCCGCTTTCCCGACGCTGTCTTTGTCAATCAAGTGGGAGCTGAAACCAAACTTGCCTCCCCTGCGAAAGTTCCAGGAAAAGACCCCATTCCCTTGCAGGTGGGAACTACCATGGAGCTCAACGACAACCGCGCCTACGTAGCAGGTATTTGCCAGACCTCACGCACTTTCCAATCCCAACCTGTAATCTACACAACCTATAATCGTGCGACAACGATCTCTCCCTTAGTGCGAGATATGCTCACCTTTGTACTTGTCAAAGCAAAGCCAGGAGAGAATCTCGAGAGGCTTTGCCAAAAGATCAAAGAGCGCACAGGTTACGCTGCCTACACCAGTTGGGGCTTTCAAAAGCTAACCATGCTCTATTATGCCAAATATACCGGCATCGTAGTCAATTTTGGGGTAGCCATCTTGCTCGGATTCGTCATCGGGATTGCGATTGCAGGGCAAACCTTCTTTAATTTTACTGTCGACAACCTGCGCTACTTTGGAACCTTCAAAGCCATGGGAGCAGACAACGCTCTGCTCATCAAGATGGTGCTGACACAAGCGCTCATTGTCAGCCTGATTGGTTGGGGCATTGGCATTGGAGCCGCAGCTGCTTTTGGCTATTTTTTGCGCCATACCGAACTCTCCTTTAGCCTTCCCTGGTGGCTCTATCTATTTAGCGCCTTTTCCCTTCTCTCTATTTGTCTGATCGCAGCTCTCTTTAGCGTGGTCAAAGTGATGCGCGTAGACCCTGCCATTGTATTTAAGACTTAAAAATTATGAGTGAAACGGCTGTCCTTTGTCAAAACATCACCAAGATCTTCGGCTCGGGAGAAAATGAGGTCCACGCGCTCCGTGGTGTCAACCTCGAGGTTCGCAAAGGAGAGCTCCTGATGCTCATGGGCCCTTCTGGCTCTGGCAAAACGACACTTGTCTCAATCATCGCAGCCGTGATCACCCAAACAGAAGGGAAGTGCCAAGTTGCCGGCCTTGATCTCAACCACCTTTCCGACAAAGACAAAACGCGCTATCGAGGCAAACACATTGGCTTTGTCTTCCAAGCCTTCAACCTCATCCCCATGCTCACCTGCACAGAAAATGTCGCCATCCCCCTCATCCTAAATGGGGTCGATAAAAAAAGCGCCGAGGCAAAAGCTAGGCAAATCCTCTCCGATGTCGGCATCGGCGACAAAGCAGACACCTCTCCCAGCAACCTCTCAGGAGGCCAGCAGCAACGGGTTGCCATTGCACGTGCGATCATTCATGATCCCGACCTGATTGTCTGTGATGAACCAACGAGCTTTCTCGATCTGGAGACAGGTCTTAAGACCATGGAGCTTCTGCGCTCTAGCATCGCAGAGAGAAATAAAACACTGATTGTTGTCTCGCACGATCCACGCATCACAAAATTTGCCGACCGCATCGCAAAACTCGAAGACGGAAAGATTGTTCTTTGAACTGGATTTTAGCCTTCTGAGAGAGAAAGGGCGTCCGACAAATGGCTAAAGTCCAGTACAAGTCAAGTAATTAAATACTTCTTAACGAGAAAAATGTAGCTGAAAGCAGCAGCATGATGATCAAAAAGCTTTTGCCGCCAGCAACTTGATAAGGGCCTTTTACTGCTTTAATATAGCGTCCTGTCCATACAATGATTACAGGGAAAATCCCAAAGAGCACAACATCGATGAATCCTCCTGCAAAGTTTAACGCCTGTAAGAATAGGGCGGGATAGGAGAGGGCAATGGCAAGGGGTGGGATGAAGACCAGCGCATGTAAAAGCAATTCGGGGACTTTTTTTGCAGTTCCATCTCTTAAAAAATCGACAAAGGAGACAGCTGTAGTTATGAAAGAAGTAAAAAGAGCAAAAAATGAAAAAATCTCCACCCATCTAAGAATGGATTTTGATTGTGTAGCTGCCTCTAACAGCTCTGATACCATGCCACTTTTTGTCTGTAGACTTTGAGGATCTGAAATGAGTCCTAAAATCACAAAGTTCCAGATTGAGTAAAAAAAGAGGGGAATCAGATTTCCCACTACAATAGCCAGTCGCAGGGCTGCGACGTTTTTCCTCAAATAATGGGTGAGACTGGGGACCAAATTCTGATATCCAAAGCAAATGAATAAGATGGGTAGCGTGGTCAGAGTTGTTTTCCAGTTGACGTATCCCAGGTTGCTCATTTGCACATGAGGGAACCCAAATGCTGTCAGTAGCACATAAGAAAGTATAAGACCTATGATGAGAAAGCGATTGACAAAGTCTACCACTAATACGCCTCTGTAAATGACTGCGCTTACAACCAGGGCGCTAAAAAAAATGCCAATTGGGCGAGAGAGTGTTTTGCTGAATAGTTGACCAAGTAGGGATTGAAACAAATGACTCCCAGCATCGAGATAGGCGACAAAAATCGAATAAAACAAAAAGGCAAAAAGTAATCCTATGAGGATCTTACCCAGGCGGCCCAGTGTAAACTGAGCAATAGAAAGCAGATTGACTTTTTGATCAAACCAGAGAGTGGCCTCTAGAAGGAGCAGTCCTGATCCCGTTGTAAAAAGATAGGCTACTAACATAGCCAAGGAGGAGGGGAGGAAACCCGTCGCTGCACTTAGAACGGGCAGTCCGATCATTGCGGCTCCAATACAGGAACCAGTGACCAGCATCATGGCTCCAAAGGAGCTTTCTTTTTTTACCGCGACCGTTGTCATAGATAAATGTCTACAAACGGTAAGACATTAGA
>JABDDY010000052.1 GCA_013287365.1 Chlamydiota bacterium | reverse complement strand
CTGTTTCTTTTCCATCTTGCTTTTCCAGCGCTGGTTGTTACCTTCGGCAACGATTTTGGCAAGTTCTGCCATGTGGTCGCCCTTGGTCGATAAGATGTACTCTTTGATCTTCTCTTTCAATACTTCTGTCCAAGCCTCGTCAGCAAGATCGATGAAGAAGCTCGATTCGCCTTCTTCCTCCGATCCACTACAGCAGCTACTGCAGCTACAGGAGCAGCGGCTACACCCGCATCCACATCCAGATCCTTTGCTCGTCGAGCAGCAGCATCCTTTTTTGTCACAGCATTCTTCTTGCATCTCTTCTCCTTATGGTAAGAATTTGCCCGCATTGTAGCAGAGTCAATGTTTTTCCTTCCATTTCTTGTAGACAATCGGCAGCAGAGTCAAAAGTCCAAGAAGAAGCAGAATGAGATCGATCTCTGGGGTAAACAGCGAGGAAAATTTAAATGGTTGTTGCAAAGCCAGGCTCTTTTGCAGGCTATGACCTGCTTGGATCAGGAAATAGGTCAGCGGCAAGATCCCGACAAAAGTGGTCCAGAGAAAGGTCCATAAACGGACAGAAAAGTAGCCGGCACAGACATTGATCAGCCAGAAGGGAAGAAGGTGAGAAAGGCGCAGGAAAAGGAGGTAGCTGGCCTCATGCTTTTTTAAGGAGCGGCGTACTTTGTGGAGGAAGCGGTACTCCTGAAGGTTCAAGGAGCGGCCAAGAAAGCGGACAATCTGGAAACAGAAAAAAGCGCCCAGGGTTTCAGAAAACAGACAGTAAAAAAAAGCGAGGGGGAGAGGGAAAAAAAGGCCGGCAAAAAGCGAAAGAATGGTTGAGTCGGGAATGATGAAGACGACAGAGAGGGTGTAGATGCCGATAAAAATCAGAGGAGAAAGAAGGGGATGGGCCCAGATAAATTCCTGAATCTCGAGGTGTCTGCTGCGCAGGTGCTCAAAGCTCAAGTCACTAAAAAAATGGGTGTAGTGGAGAGTGAGCAAAATCAAAAGCAGGAGGAGCAGGCAGATCCCCCCTACTTTTTTTAGTTTTAACCCCAGTTTTGGTTTAACTTTCATAGAGTCTCACAGCATCTTTTAAGGCACTTTTTACACATTTTGACCAGTCCATAGGCACCTTCGGCTATTGAACTGGTCAAAATGTGTAAAAATGACCTCAAAATCTGCCATGATTCTCTATAAAATTTAACCCAAAACCGAGGGTTTTACTTCCATGCTAAATAGACGCCCTCTCCACGCAGGAGGTCGCTTGTAGTCACCTCGTAATGGAAGACTTTTTCTTTGGGAAGGATGCCTTCATTTAAGATAGCCAGTCTTCGCATATTGCTGCGCGAAAAGGAGTCCTCAGCAAATTGCTTGAGCTCTTCGTAGGAGAGTTTTTTGAGGACCTCGATTCCTTTTTCAATCAAGCAAAAATCTCCCTCCTTATCAAAGGCAAGAGTGAAAAGCCGTTTTTTCATCGCAGAGAGATTTTCAGGGTGCATCTGCAGGTTGTGAACTAAAATGGTGCGCATATTTTCAAAGCGCTCAGGGGAAAGCCGCGAGGAGAACTGCTTGAGAAAGCTCTCTAAGAAAAGCTCGAATCGCGCGAGGAGATGGCTGGGCTCATGGCTGCTCGATTGCACCATGAAGTAGTGGAGCAGATGTCCCTCTTCTTCGGAGGCCCAGGACCTTGCGATATAGGCAGTTTGCTGCTTGGTGCGCAGTGTGTCGAAAAATTCCTCTTTGAGCGCACTCGAGAGAAGCAATTGACAAGCCCGCTTTTCAAGAGTGTAGGGGCCCTCTTCAATGAGAAGAAGGGCGCTATGGCCTTGCATCGCCGTTTTTTGCATGACCATGAAAGGCCCGCTGCTTTCAGGAAGCAGGAGCACTTTGCGGCGCAATTGGGCTGATGGGGGATAGGCAACAGGGGAGAGCTCTTTTTCAACTGTTTGCCAAAGTTCTAGCGCGCTTTCTTTAGACAGCGCTCCATAGAGCAGTCCCTCGACATAGCTCTTTTCAAAGAGCTTCGAGGAAAAAGAGAGAAACTCTTCATAGGAGATACTCGCAAGAGTGGAGAGTTTTTCACCGCTCTGCGGGCAGCAGTTAAAGAGAATGCTAGAGAGCAGTTCGTGGGACTGGACGCAGGGCAGCTCTTTGCTACTATTGGCATAACCTGAGCGCAGAGAAGCGCAGTACAGGGCAAATTCTTCCCGTGAAGGCTTGACCTTTTTCAAGTTTTGGAAGATTTCTTGCGTGAGTTGTGCAGATTTGGGTACATAGCCGCTGAGCTCAATGGTAAAATAGAGCCGCTCGTGAGAGATGTGCGTAGAGAGGCCTGCATATTCTGCCATGGAGAGAGAAAAGCGGAGGTTCTCCTCTAGAGATTTTAAGTAGAGATCGAGAAGGACCTTTGAGCGAGCAGTTCCATCGATCAAAGGAGAGTAGAGGCGAAAGCCATGGGCAATTTCAGGCACGCCGTAGTAGTGATCCTCTGCAAAATAGAGCCGTGCTCGCTCTGTTTCGGCAAGAAGATCGGGAACCACTTTAGCAGCTTTAGCAATCTGGGGCTTTTCCTGCTGCTCTAAAAGAGCGGTTGGAAGGTAGGGATTGGGAGGAGGGAGCTCATTTTCAGTCAGCTCTGTTGCAGCCAGTTTCCAGGAGGCGAGCTCTTTGGATGTAATCGGGACAAAGGCATACTCTGCCCCCATCCATTTTTCTTTGCATTTGGGGGGAACTTTCGATTTTTCTGGATCGGCAAGGACTGTATAGAGGCACTTTTCCGCTGTGAGCTGATTTAGGTAGGTCTGGATAAGCTCTGGATCATAGACAGTCGGCATGAGGGTTTTGAGGGGATAGGTGGAAAGAGGTTCAGTGGCGAGCGCATCGGCAGTCTCTTTGACAAAGAGAAAAGCATCTTCGCGCGACTGGTATTTGTAGCTCAAGCCCGCGATTGTTTGGATCTCCTCGAAAATATAAAAGGGAATGGCTGTTTTTTTCAGCTGCTCTAAGGAGGAAAGACAGTGCTGGGTGATGAGGGGAAGAGACTCGAGCCCCTCATCTGTGAGGGTCAGATCAATAGAAAAGAGCTTATGCTGCTTGCTAAAGACATCTTCGCTCGCTGTGAGACCTTCGATGAGCCCCGCTTTTTTGAGCCTGCTTTTGAGGGTGTGAGGAGCGTCGCTACTCAAGACATATCCGATGAGCTTGTGGATCTTACTATCCTGATTTTTTGCAAGCTCTGCGGGAAGCTCCCACGAAAGGTTTAAAGTTTTCAGATCTTTCACAGGCTTGATATAGAGCAGCTGACCCCATTGCTTTTGGCTTGTCATCTGGCCTTGGATCGATTCTAAGGGAGCGTCATGCTGGCTGACGCTTGCAAAACTTTTGACCGTGACCTCTTTGAGCTCATCAAGAGGCAAGGAGGAGAGGACCACAAGATGCATCCGATCGGCGCTGTAGTGTTTGTAGTACCACTCTTTGAGCGCTTTTTGAGGGATATTCTTGAGTGTATTTGCATTGCCGGTAGAGAACTTCGCATTGGGGTGGTCGGGATTGCCGGTCTCTTTGAAGATCATGTACTGGCGCCAGCCATCATGCTCGAGATTTTTAGCATGCTCCTGGTCGACCGCATGGAGCTCTCGATTGATGCTCGAGAGGCTAAAGAGAGGGTCGATAAAAAAATGGGAAAAGCGATCGAGAGCTCCCAGAAAAGAGGGATTGCTCACCGAGAACATGTAAACGGTGCGGTCACTTGCCGTGTAAGCATTAACCTGGCCGGCGTGGTCGGCGATGTAGCGCATATACTCTGATTCGTCTGGGTAAGCCTCATTGCCCATGAAGAGCATGTGCTCGAGAAAATGGGCCATGCCGGGATATTCCTTGGGATCGTGCCAGGAGCCAACCTCGACACAAAGCGCCATGTGGGAAGCGCGCCGATTAAAAACAAAATCAAGAGAATGATTAAAACTGTACCGAGCATTGGTTACTCCTTTAGCCTGTAGCCTGGACTTTAGCCAGTTAGCAAGAGGCAATTGCCTCTGCATTGTTTATAAATTAGATTTGACAGATTGGTATTTATTGATCAATTATTTTCAAAACCTAGCCTAGAGCTTAGAAATGTTCTCCCCCTTCGGCTTAAAAATTTTTACTTTAGTTCTATCATCTTCTAGTAGCCAAAAGCCCACTACTCCCCTATAATCCCTCGTATGCCTAACCTGTCCTGCGGAATTGTCGGGCTGCCCAATGTGGGCAAATCGACCCTTTTCAATGCATTGACCAAAAAAATCGTGGCAATGGCCGCCAACTACCCCTTTTGCACAATTGACCCCAATGTGGGGATTGTCCCTGTAGAGGATGATCGGCTCCAAGTGCTTGCACATCTGTCCAAAAGCGGGAAGATCATTCCGGCAACGGTCACCTTTGTCGATATTGCGGGGCTTGTGGCCGGTGCCTCTAAAGGCGAGGGGCTTGGCAACCAGTTTTTGGCCAATATTCGAGAGACAGATGCCATTATCCATGTGGTGCGCTGCTTTGAAGAGAGCGATGTGATCCACGTTGCAGGTAAGGTCGATCCCCTCGCCGATATCGCCGTGATTAATTTAGAGCTGGTCCTCGCCGACCTGCAGATGGCTGAAAATACACTGGGGCGACTTGAAAAACAGCTCAAGGGCAAAAAGGAGCTCCAGAAAACAGTCGATCTGCTGAAAAAAGCGATCGCCCATCTCAATGAGAATCAGCTCGTGCGCACTCTGCCTTTAACGGTGGAGGAAAAGACACTTTTGCATGCCTATCCCTTCTTAACCGCCAAGAAGGTGATCTACGCCGCCAACGTGGCAGAAAGTGATCTTCCCTCGATGGAAAATAGCCATATCGCGAATTTGCGCGAGCTTGCCCAAAAAGAGGGCAGTCAAGTGGTGCCGATTTGCGCAAAACTCGAACAAGATCTGACGCAACTGTCTGAGGCAGAGGCTGGGCAATATCTCGAAACGCTCGGACTCAAAGAATCGGGGCTTACCCGCCTCATAAAAAAAGCCTTTGCCACTTTGGACCTGATCACCTACCTCACAACGGGAGAGATGGAAACGCGTGCCTGGACCATCAAGAAGGGAACACCTGCTGTAGAGGCCGCTGGAGTGATTCACTCCGATCTGCAAAAGGGGTTTATCCGAGCAGAGGTGGTCTCTTTCGAGGATATGGTCGCTTGCGAGGGAAGGGAGGGCGCGCGCAAAAAAGGAAAGGCGCGCTCAGAGGGCAAGGAGTATGAGGTACGAGATGGCGATGTCATCCTCTTCTTCCACAACTAGACTTTTTGCTACCTGCACCCGCGGGCTTGAGACGCTCCTTAAAAAAGAGCTAGAGGGTTTGGGTATTTCCGAGGGACAAACCGGCGCTTCAGGGGTTTATCTCCCCTACACGATTGAACATATCTACAAGGTCAACTACTGCTCTCGCATCGCAACGCGCCTCCTTGTGCCACTTGCCCGCTTTTCCTGCACAGGCCGCGAGGATCTCTATAAACAAATAGGGAAAATCGACTGGACCCGTTTTCTGACCCTAGACACAAGCTTTGCAGTGGATGCCAATATCCAAGAGACCCCCGCTTTTACAAATAGCCACTTTGCAGCACTTGTCGTCAAAGATGCCATTTGTGATCAGCTGCGGAAGAAACTCGGTGGCAGGCCCTGGATCAACCGGAAAACTCCCGCCATCCAACTCAATCTCTATATAAACCGAGGAGAAGCTATTCTCAATCTCGACACATCGGGAGCTCCTCTTTTCAAACGGGGCTGGAGAGAAGCGACAATGGTTGCCCCCTTGCAAGAAACTCTTGCGGCAGCGCTTCTTTTTGGAAGTGGGTATTTACCCAGCGATGTGCTCTTCGATCCCTTTTGTGGCTCGGGGACTTTTCTTGTCGAAGCCGCCATGATGAGCTCTAAAACCCCCGCCGGTTTCTACCGCAAGAACTGGGGGTTTTTCCATCTGCCAGAACATAATGAGGAGCAGTGGCTCGCCTTTAAAAGCGAGCAAGACGCAAAACGGATACCTCTAACGCCCGGGAAACTCTTTGGAGTGGACAAATGCAGCGAAACTCTCGACAGTGCCTACGCCAATTTGCGCAACGCAGGCTTTGACAATGCTGTCACGCTCATCGAGCGCCCCATCGAGCAGCTACGCCACCCTATAGCTCCCTCGCTTGTTGTGGCTAATCCGCCCTATGGAGTGCGGCTTGAGGTCAACCAAGATGTGCTGCGCGGCTTTGGGAAATGGCTCGAAAAACACAAGGTACAGGCTTATCTGATTTACCCCGAAGAGGGCAAGCTCGAAGAGGCACTGGGTAGGCCCTGCAAACCGCTCTTCTCCTTTTACAATGGCGGCCTTGAGGTGAAGGCCTTTCGCACTCTCTAAAAGTCAAATCTAAGACCAGCTGTTATTCCCCCCAGG
>JABDDY010000051.1 GCA_013287365.1 Chlamydiota bacterium | reverse complement strand
TTCTCGGATGATCACATTGAAGAGTACGCAAAGCTATTTTTCTCTCTAGACAAAGAGACAAAAAATCCTCTGTCTTTTCTGCAATTCCTTCGAAAAAACAAGAGTCTATTTGATCTAGCTCATATCCCATTGCAGCTCCAAATGTTCTGCTCTCTCTGGAAGCAAAAGAGTGAAGGGTTTGCCTCTAATATAACAGGCCTTTATACGCAGATGGTCGATCAGTTGCTTCTTTGGAATAGCAGAAAGTTCAAGACTTCTAATCCACAGGAAATCTTATTACTCCTAGGGCAAATTGCCTATCTTAGTCTTTCTGGTGAATCGTTGATTCTCTCTAAGGGAAAAATAGAGGCGCTCATCTGTGGCTCTTCCTATACAAAAGAGGATCTTGTAACAACGGGACTTCTCAAAGAGTTGGAGGAGGGCAATAGGTATGCCTTTCTCCACTTAAGCTTTCAGGAGTACTTGATTGCTTACGCTTTTGCACACAAACCTTCGTACGAGCAAAGAGGGCTTATTGTGGTTTATAGGCATAACCCCCAACATGATCAGATTCTAGCCTTTTTATGCGGGATACTCTTTCAATCTAGTCCTCAGGCAATACCCTCTTTTTTTGAAGCTCTTTACCAACCTTGGACTGGTCTTTTCTTTTCACCTAAAAAAAAACTTAGGCTTGGGTTTCAATGTCTAAATGAGACGAGTCAGTTAGAGACTCTTCCGGCTTTTGACTCTTATTTAGCTAAAAATCTCTCAATTATCTTTGAAATGGAAGCTAGTTCTTTTTACCAACAGACAGAGGCGCTTAAATACCTTTATAGGAAACATCCGGAGCTTCTTGAGAAGGAAGTACTTGACTCAACTCCATTTATTTTGATATGTCGCGTTGGGAATTTAGATTTAGCAAAATCACTCTGTGAAAAAGATCCCTCTTTGCTCGCAAAGTTTAGAAAAGATGGCTTGACTCCGCTTGATGCAGCTGCTCAAGGAGGTCATGTGGAGATGGCGAAGTGGCTCTGCGAAAAAGACCCCTCTCTGATAGGGAAGTTTAGAAACGATGGCGGCACTCCGCTGTATTCAGCTGCTCAAGAAGGTCATGTGGAGATGGCGAAGTGGCTCTGCGAAAAAGACCCCTCTCTGATCGGGAAGTTTAACAACTATGGGACAACTCCGCTTCATACAGCTGCTCAAGAAGGTCATATGGAGATGGCGAAGTGGCTCTGCGAAAAAGACCCCTCTCTGATAGGGAAGTTTAGAAACGATGGCGGCACTCCGCTTCATGCAGCTGTTGAAAATGATGATGTGGAGATGGCAAGGTTGCTCTGTGGAAAAGACCCCTCTCTACTCAAAGAGTCTACAATCGGTGGCACAACTCCTCTCCATGCGGCTGTTCGGCGTGGTTGTGAGGAGATGGTGAGGTGGCTCTGCGAAAAAGACTCCTCTCTACTCGGAGAGTTTGATAGCAATGGCGCAACTCCTCTTCATTTAGCTGTTGAAAATGATGATGTGGAGATGGTAAAATATCTCTGCGAAAAAGCCCCCTCTTTGCTCAGAAAGTTTGAGAGCGATGGCCGGATTCCGCTTCATATAGCCGTTGCTTCTGGTCATGTGGAGATGGTGAGGTGGCTCTGCGAAAAAGACTCCTCTCTACTCGGAGAGTTTGATAGCCATGGCGCAACTCCTCTTCATTTAGCTGCTGAAAATGATGATGTAGGGATGGTAAAATATCTCTGCGAAAAAGATCCCTCGTTACTCAGGAAGTTTGGATTAGATGGCTCGACACTGTTTCATATAGCAGCTAGAGTTGGTAATTTAGAGATGGTAAAATATCTCTGCGAAAAAGATCCCTCGTTACTCAGGAAGTTTGGATTAGATGGTTCGACGCTGCTTCATATAGCAGCTAGAGTTGGTCATGTAGAGATGGCAAAATGGCTCTGTGAAAAAGACCCCTCTTTGCGTGGGAAGTTTAGAGACGATGCCAGGACTCCGCTTCATGATGCTGCTCAAAATGGCCATTTGGAGATGGCGAGATGGCTCTGCGAAAAAGACGACTCTTTGCTTGGGAAATTTACAAAGAATGATGGGACTCCACTTCATGGAGCTGCTTATGGTGGTCATGTGAAGATGGCAGAGTGGCTCTGCGAAAAAGACCCCTCTCTGATCGACAAGTTTGAAAAGGATGGCTTGACTCCGCTTCATAACGCTGCTGATGGTGGTCATGTAGAGATGGCAGAGTGGCTCTGTCAAAAAGATCCATTTTTGCGCTGGAAGTATACAAAAGATGGCAGGACCCCCCTTCATTCAGCTGCGGAAAAAGGTCATTTAAAGATGGTAAAATGGCTGAGTTTTAAAAATCTTGAGCAATGTCTAGTCAAATGCAGGGATGAAACCCCTTACGAGACAGCTATCAGGTCTTCTCAGGTTGAAGTTGCAACTTGGCTAAAGGAAAATTTTCCTAAGGGCTGCCAAGAAGGGACGAAGGTACATAGTAAAAAAGAGCAAGAAAAATGCATTATTTCTTGAAAGAAAAAGGCATTGAATCAATTTAAAATGCCAGGGTTTTAACCCGGCCGGAACACCCAAAAATTTTACTCAAGGAACACTAAAGATTATATAGCCTCGCGTAGAGACGGTGGGGTTTGACCTCTTTTTCGATGTCGCTGTAGGAGCGGCCTTGCCTGGCGATCATCTGTTTGCCTACGAGCCATCTATCGGAGAGTTGGAGCGTGATCCACTGCCTGTCGAGCGCTTTTTCTAAAGAAGAGGTAAAAAATAGATCCTCTCTCATCGAGTCATAAATGGTGCAGAAATGGTCTTTGAGTTTCGGAAGATAGGGACCATTTACCGCATAGGCGTGAGAGTGGAAGGAGAAGAGGACACGCAGGTACTCTTCATGAGCGGTTGGATAAGAGATTTTGAGTAGGGTCCCAAGAAAAAAAACATCCCAGTTTTCCTGGAAAAATTGCAAAAAGTTCCGAATGTAGAGATCGATCTGCTCTTTGTTGGCAGTAAAGCGGCAGTCATCCTCTAGAATCAGCACATTTTTCCACCCTTTAATGATCGCAAATTCAAGCGCTTCGATATGGCTATAGAGACAACCCCTTGTTCCGTTGAGCTCGTCGTGGTAGCCCTCAATCCGAAAAACCTTCTGCGGATCGGCCCCTACTCGTAGCAATTCGGCTTCGAGGTTTTTCCTGCGGTCCTTGCGCTTTGCTAGATTGATATAGAGAATACCATCAAAAAGATTCATCATACTTACTCCAAACGGCTCAGTAGGGTTAGACACTCCTTGGCAATCGCCTCTACAGAATCTTTGCAGGCAAGGGGATGGCAGTAGCTAAAGCAGAGAAACATCCGATCGAGTACCGAGGTCACAGATAAGTTGATCATGGTCTGTCCAGCAACCCGCGAAGAGGTCACAAAAAAGGCCTCTAGTTTGAGAGCTCCATAAAGGTCTGGAAAGGCAAAGTGCCCCTTATTGGTCACACAGCAAGCAGAGGTAAAGGCTCTTTTGTCCTTTAAAGCAGCGATATCAAAAAATAGCGGAGCGATTCGAGCAAGCTCCCCTTTTTGAAACTGGGCTGGTAAAAAAGCAAGCTTAGGGATCTGCTCATGAAGCCGCTTTTCGTACCGCTCTGCCAGTTGCCAAAGCTGCGTGTTTTCCTCAACAGGACCTAGACAATCGCTGACGTAAGAGATAAAGCCCCCAAGGGGCTCCTCGGTGAGTTTGGGCTCGCAGAAATGGCGCAAGTTGATTGGGGTGATCACCAGAGGATCGAGGCTCTTGCCAAGGAATTTTCGCAAAGAGAGAAGCAGGCTTGCGTAAAGAAGGGAGTTCACATTGAGTTTCCTCTGACTGCAGCTTGTCTTGATTTTTTGCAAAGTCTCTAGAGGCAAGACAGCAATCTGGTTTTTCGTCTTCCGCTCTGCAAAAGGCGCAAAGGTCTGATAATCTATCGAGCCCCCTGCCCGGCGAAGAAGAGCTGTCATTTCTCTAGCAATGGCTTCTTTGGATGGATGGACAGCAAGGAGCTGTTCAACAGAGGGAAGTAGAGGCAGAGGCTCAATCTGTCCAAATGTTTGCAGATCAAGCTCAGTATAAAGTCTTAAGAGTTCATCGATGAAGTGTACGCAAGAAAATCCGTCTATGATCGAGTGGTGAAAGAGCAGAAGCAGCTCGTTTGTCTCCCCCTCTGAGAGCAGAGTGACTTTCCAAAGATACTTTTTTGTGGGGAAACGCTGGCCCATTTCCTCTTCTCCAAGAGTGAGAAAGTGCTCTTGCCCTCTCCTTGGAAGAAAGAGAACGGGAATAGAGGCAAAATCGGCATTCAAGCGAAAATAGAGCTCTTCGCCCTCCTCTTGGATCGTTGCACGCAAAAGAGGATGGCGCTCAAATAGCAGATAGAGGGCTTCTTTCAAGAGAGCAGGATCGATTTTCCCACGGATATGCGCAGAGGCAAAGAGGGTCCCTGCGCCAGAGGCCTCCTCGTGCAAAAGCGCTGCACCCGTCTCCCAAAAACCGAGCTTTCTTCCTTCCATTAGCCGTGATACAAGTTGACTCTTAGGGAAGGACTCTCTAACCTAGGAACCATGGTCAAATTTCTGATTCGCCTTGTCATCATGGCCTTGGTGATTCTTGCCCTTGCCCACCTTTTGCCGGGGCTAGAGGTGCCCAGTTTTCGAGATGCCCTGCTTTTTGCCCTCATTGCCGCTATTTGCAATGCGGTCATAGCCCCCATTCTTCTCGTTATTTCCTTTCCCCTCACGGTCCTTACCGTCGGTCTTTTTGCCCTTGTTGTCAATGCCTTTACATTCTGGATTGCGAGCCTGCTTTCCTATGGAATTCATGTCACCTCCTTCTGGGGGGCCCTTTGGGGCGGCCTGGGGACCTGGGTGACAAGTTTTTGTTTGAATGAATGGCTTGGCGAATAATTCAATAAAGTGTTAGAATAGCTCTATTAATATAATAAAGAATTTATGGCTATTCAAACCCAGACTTTTTCTCCCGATTTATTAAATAATTATTTTGCCTTTAACCGCTTTTTTAGCGGGGAAGAGCAGATCCAGCAGATCCTTCAAGAGGACCCCGCAACTTTCAAGAAAAGCGGGCAGCTCTATTTCTCCCCAGGGAGAGTTGTCTGGATCCTACTCAAAGCCCCCTTTGAATGGCTCCTTTCCCTCTTTTTTTATGTTATAGCACAGTGTTTAGAGTGTATCGGATGCGAAAGAGGCCATGCTCTTCTAAGCGTTGCCTCTAAACAAATTGTACGCGATCAGTGTCAGCTAGATGCGCAAACAGCTTTTAAAGAGCGCCTCCTTGTCCCCTGCTTTAATGTGGCTGAAATTTCGACCTGGGATCTCTACTGCACCCCCTCTTTACCCGCCAGTTTTGTTACTGATCCCTTAGTGAAAGAGATGACCTGGCCCGCAGAATTTGCAAGAGACAATGAGCCCTTCCTAGAGGGTGCTGATCTGCTGCGGTTTGCTCACTTGAGAGGAACCTGCCGCGGATGTGTCGCCTGGTTTGCCTATCTCTTTTTCAAGACAAAAGGCCATTTTTCAAGCGAGGAGGACCATGTTGTTGCTGTCGCCAGACAATTTGAAAAGGGAGTTGGCCGTCAGCCCTCCCTTCTTCACACCCTAGGACTCAACTCGGTGTTTCAATTCTTAAAGATCAATTGTCGGCAGGTAAAAGAAGCTGCCTTTTCCGAAGAGCAGCTGTGCAAAAAAGAGCTCTCTGCGGAAAACCTAAAAAAAGTGACCGATTTGCCCCCTGGGTTGTATAGGATGTCTTACGAGAGACATACCATGCTTTACTACAAGTGCAGTGACTCGGTCAGTTATTTATGGAGCCCCATGAATGACAGAGGGGCTATCGCTGTGGGTGCAGAGGTTAAGATTGTTCTGTCAGAGGTCTTTAATTTCCTATCAGACAAGACCGAGGTGCCGCTCTCTTTCATCGAACTCCTCCCTCAAGAGGAAAGAGTTGAAGAGCTCGAGGAAGTAAGGGTTGTAGATAATCCCTAGATTTAAGAAAATGTCCCTGTGAAAAAGACTCCTTGGGGCGTTCTTCTTGCGATTGCCCTTGCCATTGTCATTGGGACCATTAGCGGAAAAGAGACCGCATTTTTTGGCGTCACCCTCTTTTCCATTTACGACCTCATCGGCAAGCTGTTCATCAATGCCCTAACCCTTGTCGTCGTTCCCCTTGTCTCCTCCTCCATCATCACAGGGATTGCTCATGCGGGCGGCGATGCTGCTTTTGGCAGACTCGGGCTCAAGACCTTTAGCTTTTACCTGCTGACCAGCTTTTTGGCCATTCTCATAGGAGTTGCCCTAGTAGGACTCTTTGAGCCGGGTCTTGCTGTAGACCGCTCTGCGAGCCCGCATAACGCAGAAAAGCTCCTAGAGATCCAGCAAAAAGTGGCCTCAGGTCAGGGAATTAGCGCTACGCATCTTCTCCTAGAGGCCATTCCCACCAATATCGTAGAGGCCTTTGCCAAAGGCAATATGTTGGGACTCATCGTTTTTAGCCTTC
>JABDDY010000050.1 GCA_013287365.1 Chlamydiota bacterium | reverse complement strand
TTATAGGGAACGTTTTTGGCCTCTTCCTGAACCTCCTGGAATTTGCGTCCAATGAAGCGCTTGGCAGAGAAGATGGTGTTTTCGGGATTGGTGACCGCTTGACGTTTAGCGGGAATGCCCACAATGCGCTCTTCCTTGTATCCCACAACAGATGGGGTGGTGCGCGCTCCTTCGGCATTTACGATGACTTTGGGGGTGCCTCCCTCCATGATCGCTACGCAGGAGTTGGTGGTTCCTAGATCTATACCAATGATTTTACTTTTTTGTGACTGTTTCATAGGGTTTCCTCTTGATGTTTTGACTCTTTGTTCTCAGTGGGAGATCTTGCGACCTTCACACGTGCGGGGCGCAAAATGCGCTCGCCGCTTCTATAGCCTTTGCTAAATTCTTGCAGGATCATTCCGTCGGGTTTGTCGCTCCGCTCCTCTACTTCCACCGCCTCATGCTTATGGGGATCAAATTTTTCTCCGAGCGAAGAAAAACAGGTCAGGTGGTGAGAGCTTAAAATCTCTTTAAACTGTGTCAGGATCATCTGGAAGCCAAGGGCCCAATTACGCGTCTCTTCCGAGAGTTTGCCCGCAAATCCAAGCGCATTTTCAAAGGTTTCGATCGGATGGAGCATTTCAATGAGTAGCCCTTCTGTCGCAAAGCGCATCAGCTCCTGCTTTTCCTTTTGCAAGCGCTTGCGCATGTTTTCCATGTCGGCAAGCAGCCTGAAGTATTTGTCTTTAAAATCCTCTTCGGCGATGGTCTCCGCTACAGGTGGCGGCGCGGGTAGAGCCTCTTCTTCTGTCATACTCTTTTGTCCTCAATGAATAATGAGCGGCTAGAAAGGGGGATCGGATTTTTTTGCGCCTGTCTAAAGGCGATCTTAAACTTATAGAGACTGCGGGTGAGGGTCTCGCTAATGGCCTGGCTAGAGGCTTGCATGAGCGCAAAAAGATGGCGGTAGGGCATTCTCTGTGGTCCGAGCAGTCCAATTGCTCCCACAATGGTTTGGTGAATCTTATAGGGGATTAAGATCAAGCTACAGCCAGGGAGCGCAGCTGTGAGAAAGTCGAGATCCTCTCCCATCCAGCAAGAGAGTTTGCCCTCTTGTGTCGCCCGCTTTAAGACTTGCCGCAAATCCGTTTCATTTTCAAATAGAGAGAGGCCAATAGCAAGCGATGTTGCATCGTTAAAGTCGGAATAGGCCAGTAGCCGAGATAGCCCCGTGCGGTAAAGGTCTTCTGCGCTAAAATTGGAATGGGAGGCGATGTGGCGCAGTAAAATCTCCCTGTAGAATTGGGTGGCAACCCTCTCCTCTTCTTCGGTCAGCAGAGGGGTCTCGGTGCCCGAAATGCGCCACTGCAAGTAGGCAGAGATTTTCTCTAGATCGAGGTGGGAGAGCCCATTTTCTGCATAAAGCAGCTCGGTGTGCACCGTCCCAAAATCGGTGATCAGAGCGCAGAGACAGCGGTGGGTGTCAATCTCGATCAGCTTAATGTCTAAGAGCAGATCCTGATCAAATCGCGGCGAAGAGGTAAAAATCGCATATCCAGTTGCCGCACTCAGAGTTTCTGCAGCTTTTTGCAAGTAGCTTGCCACCTCTCTTGTCTCTTTCGAAAGCTTCATAGCAAGCTGCTCGGCCTCTTTTTCCTTAGCGGGCTCTTCAGAGAGAAGAGTCTCTACGTAGAGTTTATAGGCCTGCTCGGTAGGAATGCGCCCGCCCGAGGAGTGTTGCTGCTTGAGAAAGCCCCCTTTTTCGAGCTTGGCAAAGTAGTTGCGGATGGTGGCGGCACTGAGCGACTCAAACCCCGCTAGGCGAAGGGCATCGGAGCCCACAGGTCTGCCTGTCTCGAGATAGAGCTCTACAAGTCCGGTTAGGACCCATTTTTCTCGATCCTCTTTCCCCGGACGCTTATGCACAATTCTATACATGAGAACCATGATAGCAGAAGAAGAGGGGCTTTGTAAAGGAAAATTAGCAGTCTAAGCGATAGATTGCTTATTTTTTATATAAATTATTAATAATAAAGAAGTTAGGCTCGAGCAACAAAAATCCCTAGATCGTAGAGGTTCTTCTTCTCACGACCTATGCTGTTCCACGTTTTCATCGCCGCCTCTTGTTTCTCTTCTGCTTTTGCCCAAGGCTGCTTGAAGAAGGAAAAAGAGCCTTTGCTCGGGTCCATCATGCCACCGGGGAAGTAATCGTGAACCGCTTTTTGTTCAAAAAACTTAAAGTTACAACCGGAGTATACGCTCTCGTTGTCGAGTAGCGTTATGATCTTGGTGCTATTTAGACCACAACCATGCACCCATCCTCCCATCAGTCCAACCTGGAGCTTTTTTGTCTCTACGCCGAGCTCTTGGAGTCTCTTGAAGATTTGAGAAAGGCTCTCGCTATTTGTTGTTTTTGTGAGACGAGCGACAAAACTGTATTTGCTCTCTTTGTCATACCCTGTGAGTACATAGTCGTCGCCAAAAGAGCCCGTTACGATGGGCTGAGATTTGGAAATCTGACACTCTCCAGGTAGGGCAAACAGATAGGTTTGTTGTGTAGTATCCGATACAGCGGCCATAAAGCTTCTCCTTTTTAGGATGATTAATTGTTGTTTGTATTATCAGAAGAGGTCAACCCGGTTGCATCTTTGGGATCTAGCTCTAGAACAGGTCGAGAGGTTTTAATACGTTTCTTAACTTCTTTGATCGGTTCGGCGGGAGAAATGTTTTCAGGAAGAGTCCCGCCAAGTTCCGTGATTGCTGAACGTACTTTTTTCCCCACTATTTCATGGGTTTCCATAGCGTCTCTTGGTTTTTTGATGTTTTCTCGTTTAAGTTTTTCGCGGGTTTGAGACATGCGGAATTGATTGGCGATCAGTTCAGTGGTATCCATGCGATCCATTAGGTTCTCTTTTGGTAAGATTCCCTTGCGAGCTTTAATTGCGTCGACTCCAAGGCCACCATAGAGCCCCTTATAACCTGCGTCATGGAAAAGACCGAACATTCTATCTTGAACTCCAGCATCTTTAGCAGCACTAGATAGAGCTTTGAATTCTGCAGAAGCTTGCTCTCGTGTTTCTAGTCTTTCCAGGTCAGCGGTCATTTGATCTGAAATCTCTTGCCTGCGTGTTTGAATGGCGAAATATTTTTGGGCATGGGCAATTTCAGGTTTCCTAGGATCCCCGTTTTGCGCAATGAGGTAACATGCAAAACGTGAAAGGTGATAATCCTCAATGGTTTGGACAGCGCCCTTACCTAAATTGATCTGTTTGCCGGCGCCGGCAAAGTGATGGCTAGGATCATTGCCTGAGCGTATACAGGAGTCGATTGCTTTTTTGATTGCATTTTCAAAGCGTCTCCACTGAGAATAGCCGAGGCAGGGCTGAAGGTCTCTCGCGCTCCAATACTCTATTCCATGATCATTGAGTTTTTTAAGGGACTCGAAGGATAAATTAGAAGGTTGAAGCGCGGTATTATTAAATTCTTGCATACAAGGCCTTAGGGAAAAGTTTAGTTAAGTCAGGATAGTCGATAGTTGAAATATTTTTCAATGCGATCTTGTGGGGTATGCTTCATCCAATGCGACCTACGCCTCCTAAACTGATCCAACTAAAGTGGGTTCAGCCATGCCATGCGCATTCCTTAAAAAGTGTAGTGGACCCCAAAAACTGGATAGGTAAACTCGTTTGCTCCATGCTCAATGGTTTGCCGAGTATGGGGCAAACAAGTTTACCTATCCAATTTTTGGGGTCTACTGCACTTCTTGCATAATGCGTATATCCTATGGGAAAATTGCCGCTCAAATTATTTTAGGAGAGCAACATGTTAAAGACGCTCATACTCTTAGAAATAAGTACGAGATTGTGTATGGGGTGTTTTGCCGATCCTTCACCGATTTTGTATCCTGAAGATGTTATAGGTCTGGAGAGGCCGACACAGAATGGGACGACGGAGCAAGTAAACGAGTTGTTTATTGATTCCGAGGGTTCTACAATTTTTTGTCGCACTATTGGGAAAGGAAAGCCGTTGATTGTGATTCACGGAGGGCCGGGATCCGGCCAAGATTATCTCCTTCCTCAGTTTTATGATCTGGCTAAGAATAACTTTGTGATTTTCTACGACCAGAGAGGGGCGGGTAGATCAACAGGGGAAATCAATGAAGATTCGATGGCCATTTCCGTGTTTGTCAAAGATTTAGAAGTCCTTCGTAAAGCGTTTAATTTTGATAGGGTGTCTCTTTTAGGGCATTCTTGGGGTGGGTTTGTGGCAATGCATTATGCAATAGAACATCCTGGAGGTGTGTTGTACATATCTCTCTTCAGAGAGTTATGTAACACACCTCCTACCCCTCAAACTCCTCCGCCTCTTAAAGCCGTTGTTTTTGGAATGCCCCCCTTAAATAAAGCCCGACAATCTTAGGACATTTCTATCCTTCGCTAATAAGTTCTAATTCACAACTCGCGCGCGTTACCTCGACTTTGCAACTTTTTGGACCTGAAGGCCTCGAAATATTTGCTCTCGGAGGAGTTTATTTCTACCGGTAGGGGTTTTTAACCCCTTCCGGTAGAAATAAATCGACTAGTTTGGCCGCAGGCCAAACGTCCGAGAGCCAATAGGCGAGGGGGGGCGGGGCCCAAAAAGTTGCAAAGTCGAGGTTGCCTTATCTTCCTAAAGCAGCGATGCTCGCATTTGAAGGGGAGTCTCCTACCCAAGTGCTCCCGTGTCCGCGAGAGGCTGGAGTGATTGAGATATAAACATTCTGCTCTAGATCATTCAAAAAACGCAGGAGTCTTTCTAATGAAAAATCTGTCAAATATCCACGCAGAAGTAGTGAGATTTTTGGTTGGCTGATTTTAAGGATTTTTGCAGCTTTTGCCTGGGTTAGCTTCTTTTTTTTAATGGTGTCATGTATTTTCATGGCAACTTTTGCCTTTGCCATAGCTTCCTCGGGATTGGGAATGCCAAGATCGGCAAATACGTTCCCAGAACTCTCTGTATATTCAATATCTCTTAGGCCTTTCTTTTTAGGTCTTCTGGTTTTCATTTTTTTCTCCTTCTTAAAATAAGATATTTTAACCACAGAGCTCGCAGAGAACACAGAGATTAAAAAAACAAGAAAAATGCTCTACAAACATCTGTGGAGCATCCTTCTTAATTTTTTTCAATCTCTGTGTTCTCTGGGAGCTCTGTGGTTAAATATCTTATTTTTAGTAAGTTGCATGCTAAAAACCAATTGCGCAACAAAACCATGATTTTCGATCATTTTCGATCATTTTCGATTATACTCGTTCGGTAATAAATCAGCATTTGTCAGCTGAACGAAGCGAGGGCGAAAGTAGCTTTAACGAAAGGAGTTTCTACTTCACAATTTCTTTATCGCGGATCAGAAGCGGCAGAACATCGACAATCGAGGGAGCCCAGTCGAGTCCTCTTCTGTAGACCACTTTGGAGGCGAGGTAAGTGGCAATGATCGCCTTTTTATGGCCATCTGGAACCTGGGTGAGCACGCGCTTTTTGTATTTTGTGCGCAAAAGGGGCGGGCAGTAGCTGAGCAAACAGCGGTTGAAAGGATCTTTGGCCTCTTGCGAAAGATGGACCCCGTGGAAGTAGTCGAGAAGCTCATACTTATAACTATTGATTCTCTCCGAGACTGCATCGGAGATATCGCAAAGAGGCTCTCCGCTTATGGCGTGGGTGGCCAGGAGCAGCTGCGCCTCGTCGCGCGCTTTTTCCCCAATGAGCGCTAAAATCTCGGGCATGAGTCTCTTTTTTTCTTTTAAAAATTCCTCATCGGAAAGGGTCAGGCCAATGAGCACCTCAAAGGAAGAGCAGATAACCCCTCCCTTGTTGGCCGAGCTGTCTTTGATGATGAGCACACCGAGGCTTTCAAGCGCTCTTCTTGCACCTGGGGTGAGGTAGAGGTTGGCCCCTTCTACAATGGCTTCGGAAGTAGGAGTGCCAGTGGAGTCGAGAAATTCGCGGTAGTTTTCTTCGTTTAAAGTGCGCGGTCTTCCGCCTGCGGGGATAAAAATATCTGTCTTGACCTGATGGAGACTGGTGCGAAAAAGGTGATTCATCTCGCTTCCGGAGAGCCATTTCTCCACAAGAGCGCCCTTTTCTTTTACCTTGAGAAGTGTTTGCTGGGCATAGGCCGTCTGTTTGCGCGAGCTGGTTAGGTCGAGCAAAAAGCCCCCTTCTGAGAGGCTTTGGGCGGGGTAGTAGTTGATCGACTGCACATTTTCAAAAAGCTTCACGATGGCTTTCAGGTCGAGCCCTTGGGGGTCAAAAATGGTACCCGAAATATCTGTTAGCGCCAGTAATTTGGCCGTTTTTGGAAAGTAGCGGTAGAGGTTGAGAAGTTGGTTGCCGGCGACATCACCATCGGGGCCTCCGGAAATTTTGATGGAAAAGGAGTCTGTTTCTGCATCGATTCCCATAAAGCGAAGTGTTTCAAACATGTAGACATTGACCCCAAAAGAGGTGACGCCAAATTCTTTATGGTTGATCCCGACATCTGGTTTACTCGAAATGAAGGAGCTACCCGGCTTATACTTGTAGTACTTGGCAAAGGCGGCAATCCACTCGATCATGGAGTTGTGCATGTTCTCAT
>JABDDY010000049.1 GCA_013287365.1 Chlamydiota bacterium | reverse complement strand
TGCTTGTCTCTATGGACAAAACACGTAAGCTCGCCATTTGCAGGGAACTGACAAAAATCCATGAAGAAATTTTAATTGGCACAGCAGAAACGCTCGGCAAGGAAAAACTTCTAGGAGAACTCGTGCTCGTTATTTCGGGCAACCGAGGTCCTGACTTTTCCGCTCTTTCTCCCAAAGAGCATGTTGCACAGCTACAGGTCGATTATGGTCTTTCTAAACAGGAGGCGATTAAAATCGCCGCCTCTCTCAGACAGGTCCCAAAAAAAGAAATTTACTTTTAACGCTGAGACGACAAGCTAGATTTTTAGCAAATAGCAAGTTTGTGTGCTAAATCTTGCGCGATTATCCTGGAAAAGACTATACTCATCCACTCATGGACCTTGTTTTAGACATTGGAAATTTCCGCGTTAAAGGAGCTGTTTTTCAAGACGATCAACTCGTAGAGGCGTTTAGGTTGCCGCTCGACCTTATGGTTCTAGAGCATGAGTAACAAAAGTAGGTGGCACCCAGATTCGAACTGGGGAATGGAAGCTTTGCAGGCTTCTGCCTTACCACTTGGCCATGCCACCACATTTGAGTAAGTCTACCCCTAAAGGGACGAAACAGTCAACTAGTCGACAAAAGTAGGGTCTTTACTTTAAGCTTAGGCCAAGATGAAAAATCTCTCCCTTTCCCAAATCGCTCACCATCTTTCTCTTCCCCACCCAAGCCAAAGGCCTATCTTGAGCTTTTCTATTGATAGTCGCAAAGTGGAGCCGGGAGCGCTTTTTTTTGCTTTGCCAGGAGCTAAGGTCGATGGACATGAGTTTTTAGAAGAGGCTGCAAAAAGGGGCGCTATTGCAGCGATTGTGTCTAAGCAGTACCGAGGAAGTGACTATGGACTTGATCTGCTTGCTGTAGAAGATGTGAGACAAACCCTCCAAACCCTTGGATGCATTGCGGCAGAGCAGCGAAAGGGTCTGCGCATCGCACTCACAGGCTCTGTTGGCAAGACGACAACAAAAGAGTTTCTAGCCTCTATTTTGAAACAGCGTTTTTCTACTCAGTACACCGAAGGCAATGCCAATTCGCAGCTCTCTTTCCCTCTTTTTTGGCTTAATTTGGACAGAGATTACGAGGTTTTTGTTCTGGAGATGGGGATGTGGCATGAGGGAGAGATCCGCAGACTTGTCGAGATTTCTCCTCCAGACATCGCTCTTCTGACCGCGATTGCCCCCGCGCACTTGGGCTTTTTTTCAGATGGACTGGAGGGGATTGCGCGTGCCAAATCGGAGATTTTCTCTCATCCTCGGACGCAGATGGCCCTTGTCAGTAGTCAAGCGTTTGCATTTAAACAAGTAAAAGAGGCGCTTAAGGTTATTGCCCAAACATGGGTCTATGGAGAAGGGGGCGATTTCTTGATCAAAACAGAGCAAGAAGGCATAGTGATTGAAGAGAAGAGGGCGGGGCTTTTCAGCCCTATTATGCAGACAGGGCTAAAAGCTGCACATCTTCTCGAGAATCTCTTAGCAGCCGTTACTGTAGCGCGCCTTCTTGGCATGAAGTGGGAAGAAATTGCCTTGGCAGTTCCCCAGCTTCGGCCCGCTCCTTTACGCTATGAAATAGAAGAAAGGGAAGGGGTGACCTTTGTGAAAGATTGTTACAATGCCAATCCTCTCACCATGCGCCTTGCTCTTTTGAATCTCCCCAAGCCACAAAAAGGGGGGAGAAGGCTTGCTGTCTTGGGAACGATGACAGAACTGGGGAGAGACTCTGCTTTGTATCACAAAGAAGTGGGAGAAATTGCCTTGGGGTGCATTGATGAGTTATTTTGCATAGGGGAGGAGAGCCTTACCTTTTGCGAAGTGTTTCAAAAGCAAAAGCGACAAGCGACTCACTTTGCCGACTTGTCTTCTTTAAAAGAGCGGCTCTTCAAAGTGGCAAAGCCTGGAGACGTTGTACTGATCAAGGGATCAAATTTTCTAAAACTCTGGCAGGTGCTGGATGCTCCTCTACTTTCTTGAGCTTTTAGAGCGTGTCTGGCACATCGAGCCTCCGGCTGCCTTTGCCTACTTCTCTACGCGCATGTTGCTCTCTTCCATCACCACTCTTCTTGTAACCATTGCCTTCGGCCCCTTTTTGATCCGCAAGCTCTATGGGCTCAAAACAGGACAATCGATTCGCGTTGAGGATTGTCCCATGCTCGCGCGCCTTCATGAAAAGAAAAGAGATACTCCTACAATGGGCGGCACTCTCATGTTGGGCTCGATGATTCTTTCCCTTTTTCTCTGGATGGATCTGAAGAGTAGCTTTACCTGGATCTTGCTGCTTACCACTCTTTGGCTAGGTATTTTAGGAGGGTATGACGACTATTTGAAGATGAAATTTAAAAATGCGAAGGGAATCTCGGCAAAGCGCAAGTTGGGACTGCAGCTTCTTCTCTCCTTGTTCATTAGCCTCTACCTTTTTTGGCCGCAGGCCACAAATGCTGTTAAAATTCTCAAAGCTCCCGTTGCGAAAGAGCAGGTAAGCTCTGTAACTAAAACTCTGAAGACTCAAGACTACATGAGCCGCTACTACCTGCCCTTTAAGAAAAATCCTCTTTTCATTCTGACAGGGGCTGGGATCTTAGCCGGCCTTTTCATCACCGGCTTTGTCGTCACAGGCTGTTCAAACGCAGTCAACCTCACCGATGGGCTCGATGGCCTTGCCTCAGGACTGCTCGTTCTCTCTGCGGGGGTCCTCGCGCTCTTTGCCTTTTTTTCCAACAATAGTGAAATGGCGCGCTATTTAAACATTCTCTATATCGAAGGAAGTGGCGAAATCGCCGTTTATCTCTGCGCTTTAATGGGCGCCTGTCTTGGCTTTCTATGGTACAATGGGTATCCTGCACAGGTCTTCATGGGGGATACGGGATCGCTCGCTCTCGGAGGTGTGCTAGGAGTGTCTGCCGTTCTCTTGCGACGCGAATTGCTCCTCGCGATTGTCGGAGCCATTTTTGTCGCAGAAGCGCTCTCTGTCATCCTCCAGGTGGGCAGCTATAAGCTGCGCAATAAAAAACGGATTTTTCTCTGTGCCCCCCTTCATCACCACTTTGAGTATAAAGGGTGGCCAGAGACAAAGGTTGTGCTTCGCTTCTGGATTGTGGGGCTGGTTTTAGCTATGATTGGACTCATTACCCTTAAATTTCAATAATGACGACGATGAAATCTGCCTGTGTATTAGGAATGGGAATCAGCGGAAAAGCTGCTGCGCGCTATTTAGAAAAGCTTGGGTTTTCTGTCACGCGGGTCGATGATGATCCAACCTTGGGTCTTTCTCCTCAAGAAATTGCGATCGAGAATTTTTCCCTCTTTGTTCCCTCGCCCGGTGTCCCGAGGACTCACTTGCTCTATGTCGCTGCGAAAAGATGTGGAGTCGAAATGAGCTCTGAAATGGAGCTTGGGCTCTGCCTGCTAAAAGATCACATCTGCATCGCAGTGACAGGAACAAATGGCAAAACAACTGTTGTGAATTGGATCAAGCAGCTACTGCAAAGAGCTAAAATCCCTGCGCAGATCCTAGGCAATGACGCACTCCCGCTTCTCGATTATCTCGAGCAAGAGAAAAAAGAGGAGGTGCTCATTATCGAGGTGAGCTCTTTTCAGCTCGAAACCATGCGGCAAAAAACCTTTGATCTTGGCTTTATCCTCAACATCACAGAAGATCATCTCTACAGATATAGAGATTTTGCCGAGTATGGGCAGGTCAAGTGTCATCTTCAAAATCTTGTCAGGGGAAAGCTCTATGTTTATGAGAAGGTACTCTCCGATTTTAGAAAGGAACTGGCCCCCTCTCTGGAGTCTCATCTTTTAGAGACCTACTCGATCGATCCCACTATCCAAACAGAGCGCTTTACGGCTACTCACGATTTAGAAAATGCAACGGCTGTTTGGCAGGTGGCGCGCTACTTTGGGATCAGCCACCCCGATTTTTTAGCAGCACTTGACTGTTTTGTAAAACCCGCCCATCGGTTAGAATATGTCGCGGCAATAAATGGGGTGACCTACTATAACGATAGTAAAGCGACCAATGTCGATGCGCAGCTCAAAGCACTCGGAGCGATGACAGAGCCTGTGGTTTTGCTAGCAGGGGGTGTAGATAAGGGGGGATCGTTTCTTCCTCTTGTCTCTTTTAAAGAGAAGATTCGCTGCATTTTTGCCTTTGGCCAGTGCCGGGAAAAGATGGCAGAGCAGTTAAAGGATGCTCTTCCTGTTGAAGTGTGCACGGATATGCAGGAGGCAGTTGCAAAAGCTAAGCTTTTTGCACGAAGCGGTGAGACCATCTTGCTCTCTCCTGGCTGCTCTAGTTTTGACAGCTTTAAGAATTATGCCCATCGCGGAGAAGAATTTAGAAAGATCATTTTAACTGGACTTTAGCCATTTGAGGACGATGATTTCTCTCGTAGAGGGCCAAGTTTTTTAGCCATTTCCAAAAGGTAGGCTTGAATACACCACCTTTTGGAAATGGCTAAAAAAATCGCCCCTATACGAGAGAGAGGGCGTCCGACAAATGGCTAAAGTCCAGTTTAAGAGAGGAGAAAGTATGACCCGAAGAGACACAATTATCATTGCAGTATTTGTCAATGCTGCTATTTTGATTGCCCTTTTCATTAGCGCAGTGCGCTCGAAAAGTAGCGAAAAAGAGTCCATGAGCCCGCTTGCGGAGAGCAGTAGCCATGTGATCGAAGCGCCTGCTTCTAAAACAGAGACTGCAGTAGCAAAGACTCTCCTTCCCACTTCTGAGGTCAAGTCAGCTGAAGGTGATGAGGTGGATCTTGTCCTCAAGCAGTTTGCCCAAAGCGCCACCCAGCTTGCAGCAGCGACTCAAAATAGAGCGGTTCCAACCGAGGTTCCAGGAGCTAATCCTACAGCGGCTCAGACCCAATTTTCTCAAGACCTTCAAGCCTTTATGCTTCCCCAGCAGGGGGCCTCTCAAACAGCCGCACCGCAGGCCTCTTCTCTTACAGAGCTTGCTACCTCTGGCCTTTCCTCCATCATAGAGGTGACAATCCGCAAAGGCGATGCTCTCGAAAAGATCGCACGCGCTCATCGCACAACTGTGAAAGAGATCATGAAGCTCAATGGGCTAAAAAATGCCAACTTGCGCATTGGCCAGGTGCTGAAAGTGGCAGTCGGGACAAAAGGCAGAGCCCCCTCTTCTAAGGAATCGGCCAAAGAGACAGGGGTGGCCAGATACTACACGGTGAAAAATGGCGATAATCCTTGGACCATTGCCGTGAAAAATCATCTCAAAGTAGAAGAGCTTCTTCGTTTAAATGACATGGATGAAGGGATGGCGCGTCGTCTGAAACCAGGTGACCAGCTCCGCATTGAATAGAATGGGTTTTCCCTACCGCGCGCTTCTTCTTTTTGCTGGTGCGGTCATCTTTTTGCTCGGTCTGATCATGGTTTTTGATACGACCTCTGCAGAAGTGCTTGACCGCTCGCTTGATCGCAGTCTCAATCAGGTGCTCTTCAAGCAGCTCTCTTATGGGCTTTTTTCTGCCCTGTTTGCGATTTTCATCTATAAACTCGGGTTGCGCAGTGTCCTCAAATGCAGTGGCCCTCTCTTAATTCTTGTCTCTGTTTTGCTCGGAGCGATTCTTATCCCAGGCATCGGACAGCAGATCAATGGGGCAAGACGCTGGATCAATCTTTTTGGCACCTCTTTCCAGCCTTCAGAACTGGCCAAGCTGCTGATTCCTCTCTACTACATCAAAGTAGTGGCAGTGGATAAAAAACAGATGACCTTTCTCGCTTTTTTGAAACTGATGCTGCTCCTTGCTATTCCTCTTGCCCTGATTCTCATTGAGCCTGACAATGGAACGGTGGCCATTTGTCTTGTCACTCTCTGCATGCTCTTTATCTTAACCCGCATTCGCTGGACCTACTGGGTGCTCCCACTTGGGGTACTGGTTTTTTGCGGCTCTTTCGTTGCTCTGCGGATGACCCATGTCCCTGACCGGATTGCCATTTATCTGCACCCTGAGCTCGATTTAAAAGGCAAGGGCCATCAGCCTCATCAGGCTAAGATTGCGGCCGGATCGGGAGGGTTTTGGGGACGAGGGATTGGAGAGAGCATGCAAAAGATGAGCTATTTGCCCGAGGCTCGCAGTGACTATATCGCAGCGATTTTTGCCGAAGAGTGTGGGTTTGTGGGAATAGCGGTACTGATCTTGCTTTACCTTGTTATTGCTGCTTTGGGCTTTGGGCTGGCGTATGCGGCAAAAGACCTTGAGGGTTTTTACACCGCCTCCATCCTGACTTTTTTGATCTGTTTCCAGGCGTTTCTCAATCTAGGAGTGGTCTCTGGACTTCTTCCGAGCAAGGGAACCAATTTGCCCTTCTTTAGCCACGGGGGCTCCTCGTTGCTGGCCAATTTCATCGCTTTTGGACTCATTGCAAGTGTCGTAAAGCCCTCTGCGGTGAAGGAGAGAGGATGAAAATCCTTTTAGCTGTAGGGGGAACGGGAGGGCATCTTTTCCCAGCCCAAGCCCTTGGTCGTGAGTTAGGGGCTAAAGAGGGGGTGAGCCTCCTCTTTGCAGGGCAAGGACTCTCCACCAACCGCTATTTCAGAAAAGAGCTCTTCTGCTATGAAGAGATCTCGAGTGCCACCCCTCTGCGAAATGCTCTTTTTTCTCTTGGGAAACTCGAAGCCCTTGCCCAGATTGGAAAAGGGGTCTTGCAAGCAAGAGGCCTCATCGGCTCCTACAAACCCGATCTTCTCGTTGGCTTTGGCAGCTTTCACAGCTTT
>JABDDY010000048.1 GCA_013287365.1 Chlamydiota bacterium | reverse complement strand
TTCAAGCTTTATATCTGCACCTTTTTCGATTAGATGAGCGGCAATTTCTGCTTTTTCCACGCGATGAAGAGGCCTATTTCCTGACGAATCTGGCTTGTTGATAAGGGTAGGCTCCTTGCCCAGAAACAGGTCGACCATGGCAGTAGATTGACAGCGGTCGAAGGGGTTTTTCCCTTGCTTATTGAGAGGCTCAGAGAGGTTTGTGCTCTTCTCGATAAGCACTTGGGCTACTTCTAGCCGACCCTCCTTCACAGCGCTGTGTAGGGGGGTATCGCCATTGGAATCTTGGGCAGAGGCAGAAAGGTTATCGGGACATTTATCGAGCAATAAAAGAGCGATTTCTTTCGATTGAACAAAGTGCAAAGGATTTTGCTCACATCTATTTGTAGCCCAAACAAAGGCTCCTTCATTAATTAAAAATGTCACAACCTCTATATTGTCATTTTTTACTGCCGCATGGAGAGGACCATTTCCACTGGTATCTACTTGTCTAAACAAATCGTTATTACATTTATTGAATAAATACTTCGCCGTTTCACGTGACTGAGCATAGTGCAAGAAAAGGCTCTCCCTTTTTTGATTAGGCTTGGATTTTCCTAGAGCTTTGACTAAATCTTGTGGGGGCATTTTATTGAAGATATGCTGGATCATCCAGGATTCGATGACAATTTCTTCGCCGTTAAAGGAGACATATTTTGTTTGATCGCCCTCCATCTTTAACAGTATGTGTAAATAAGCATCTGCTATCTCAGCACCTAAATCTATTAATGCCAATACTACAAACGTTCTGTCTTCTGGGTTTTTCGCACAGAAAAACCCACGCTTTGCGGCAAAAAATTGAGCGGGATCCCGATAAAGTTCATCGAGGAAGGCAATGGTCGTTTGTCTCTTTTTTTCTTCCTTAGCTTCTTTAGAAAGAGTAGGAGTAACAACCGGTGGGCTTACTAGTGTAGATGACGCAGGCGCAGAGAAGGGGGTAGTTGGTATAGAAAGAGGCAATATTGAAAGAGGCTGAAAAGGGAGCGTAGGCGGAGTGCTAGGAGTTCTAAATGAAAAAGAAGGGGCAGAAAAACTAGAAAAGGGAGTCTCAGCAGAAGAAGGAGAGAGGGGACGGGGAGCTGGTGTAGAAAAGAACGGCGTGGAAGAAAAGCGCGGTTCTGCAGCAGGTGTAGATGTAGGCGAAGCGCTGGGTGAAGGGGAAGCCGGAAAGGCCTTTTCAGATCGAGAAGGAGAGGTGGGTACAGGTTCTCCTGAAGGAGAAGAAGATCGGCTACTCAATGAGGGTTTCTCTCTGTTCGTATTTATAGAGGCATCTGGAAGAGAGGTTGTTGTAATGGTTACGGTCTCTGTCGTCCCACAGCAGCTGCAGAGAAATCCAAAAATAAACTTAAAGAAATTGACAATGGTATGGCAGATCGATCCTAAAAAAGAGTCCGATTCACCTGAAGAGGCCATGCTGCTTGCCTGCTGCTCATAGTGATAAGCGGCCTGGCGAGTCGAAAGGACGGAGGGAGCTGGCTCTACGTTTATAGATTTTTCTGTAGAATTTATCTGCATACGGGACTCCTTATTGTTTGGTTGGAATTAATAGCTTGGACCTCTTTACAAAGTCCTCCAGCGACACTCCATTCGACATAGAGACGTTGGTCTTTGCTCCAGCTTCGATCAGGAGGTACACTGGTTTCATTGACTCTGAGTTGAATTGGGGCCAAGTTCTCCCAGCGTTCTCAAGGGCATGAACAAGAAGAGTTTTCTTCCCAGTGCTGTCGAGAGCTTCGATGCTTGTAGGATCTTTTGTCAATGCCGCTTTTAGCATTGCGTTGAAAAGTTGAGGCTTGTGATCGAGGAGATAGTGCAGAACGGGCTCATTATTCATTTTCAGGTCGATTATGTTAGCTCCCCGTTCGCACAGAAGATGTGCAATCTTCTCTCTCAAGTGCGAAGAGGAGTGGTTGTCAGTTTTTTCGAGGGCGTGGATCAAAAGTGCTTTGCCCTCTAAAAGGCAAGTGTCGATTTTTTTAGGATCTGCCTCTAATTCTTTTGTTAAGACTTTCAGGAATAGGTCGAACAAATGATCATGGCTACCGTCGATGAGATGGTGCAGAAGGGGCTTATTGCCAATTGTCACATTGCATAAGTTAGCTCCCTGCTCGATCAGAAAATTGACGAGGCTCTTTCCCCACACCATGGTCTGAGGGTTCTCAGCTTTTTCGAGGGCATGCATGAAAAGTGTTTTACCGTCTAAGAGGCAGGCGTCGATTGTTTTAGGATCGGCCTCCAACTCTTTTGCTAAGACCATTTTAAATCGTTCGAGGTAATCATTTTGGCCACACTTATCGAGGAGATAATGCAGAAGAGGCTGACTGCCAATTGTCACATTGCATAGGCTAGTTTTGCGCTGGATCAGCAGATTGGTGAGCTCCATCCCCCATCTCGAATCAGCTGTTAGATTCTCATATGTTTTTTTCAAATGGTGATGCTCATTAGGCCTGATTAAGCTCTCCAAGGAAGTGTTATTAGCTCCTGCATCAATGAGCCACATGCAAATCTGTAAACAGCGGAGGTCTTTTGCGTCTAGCTCGCGGGTTGCGATTCGGCTACCCATTGATGCTTTTGCCCAAGAATTGATATTCTGGATTGCAGCATAAATAGGAATGTTCCAAAAGTCTTCTCTCGCTGTCATCTCTAGATTTAAAGGATTGCCTTTTCGATCTAAGCTTTTAGCTGTGTTAATGAGAAGAAGATGTTTTAAGAATAAGTGCCACTCTGTCGGGTTAGGGTTGCTTTGCGCTTCGAACCCTGTAGATTTATGGATGAGAAAATGGAGGAGTGGCAGCTGCAGGGAGGTTTGGTATTCAGGTTGCTCAGTGATCTGAACATTGAAGTCTTCTGTCAAAGGGGCAAGCCTGGTTGCAATTTTAAAAAAATAAGAAACATCCGCTCCTTTTCTGGAGGCCTCTTCAATTGCAACAACAAAAGCGGTTTTCCCTTGCGAACTTTTCTCATTGATTGCTTGAGAAGCGTTTAAGACAGCAGAGAAGATCTCTTCGCTTGGTTTTTTTTTAATGAGAGCCTGTAGGAAAGGTTGCGTTTTTCCGAAGGGCCCAGACTCAAGAGGCACTCCAAAATCGACAGAAACTCCTTGCTTGATCACACCCTCTACAATTTCACGAGCAAAAACTTTCTTATCTAGCGCTCGCTGTAAGAAAGCCTGCCCCCATGATGGCTCTTGTTTGAGAGCCTTTAAGAGCACTTCGAGTGCCTCAGCAGTTGTTGTTTGATCGAAAAGAAACAGCAAAAATGGCTGATTGTTGATTTGACGTGGAAAATGAGCTTGGTGATCGATCAAGTAACCGACGATCTTGCAACTATCAGAGCTAGGGGGATGGTAACGGTCTGCTGCATGCATTAAAAGCGTTTGCTTGCCGAGTTTATCTAAGATTTCAGTGTTCTTGGAGCCATTTTCGAAGACGAGCTTAAATAGGTCGAAGTTATTCTCCTCAAGTAGGCAATGCTCCGGTGGCTCGCCATCTACACGAACAGTTGGATCGGCTTTTTTATGCTTAATCAAAAGACGAACGATCTCAGACAAGCGCTTTTTCAGAGCTAAGGCAAAAGCTTTTTTAAGAGTATCAAGATCTTCGGTCTGCTCTATGATTTTTTCAGCAATCTCTGCAACCGATTTTTCACTTAGGCGCTGCTCAATGAAGAAAAGCAAACAGGGCTGACCCTGAACAAGAATAGTAGCCTTTGCCTTTGCAGCAAGTAGCGCGAGCAGAGCTTCAGCTACCCAAATCTCCCGCCGGAACTTTACTGCCTCGTAAACTATGAGGGTGCTGGCAAAGAGCGTATGGCCCTTTGAATCGAGCGTTTCGAGGCTTTCGGGATTTTCTTTTAAGACTTTTGGCAAAGTCTTATCGAAGATAGCTTTCCATGATCGATCGGAAATGAACTCCTTGGTTGTAAGCTGTTGCAAAAACTCCTTATCGACCTTTGCTCCTTGATCAATCAAGAATTCCACAACGTTGATGCTCTCTTTATACTCGCTAGTACGATAGGCGTCGGTATAGACCTCTTTAGCAAAGTTCATTGCAAGTGCAAGAAGCGTTTTGTTGTTGGAGTTAACAACATCAACGTTTTTAGGGTTTTTTGTTAAGATTTCCTTAAAAAGTGCAAGCCAGCTCTTCTTCAAGTCCTCAGAGCCGTTATGGGAATAATTCAAGATAACATGCAAAGCGGGTTCTTTTTTCGTGACCTGTCTTTGAGTGGAAGAAACGTCAACACTGGGGTTAGCTCCCAGAGTAACAAGATAAAGAGCCTTGCCTGGCGCACGCTCTTCTATTGCTTTTTGCAGGGGTGTTTGTCCCGCCTTGTTTTTGGCTTCTAGATCCGCTCCTTTTTCAACCAAGAGCTTCATGGATACTTCACTATCTACGTAATGAAGAGGCTGGTTTCCTTCGGAATATTTATGAGTGGCGAGTTGAGGATGCTTATTTAAATAAATTGCTAGGAGTTTCTCATCGGATCTATGCCAGAGCTGACGGAAAGGAATCCTCTCCTTACTATCTGCAGCTAGCGGGGCTGCTCCTTGTTCAAGGTACTCTTGCACAAGCTTTTCTGCATCTGAACCGTAATGAGTGACTAGATGGAGAGGAGTTGCTCCTTCTTTGTTCACTTGTTTAAGTAAGGCAGGGCATGTTTTTGCCAAATAGAGGCGAGTTTCGGTTGAAGTAGCAAAATGGAGCAAAAGGCTGGGTTTTCCTCTTGTGAATTCGAGGTCACCGCTTCTTTGGGAAAGGAACTGCTGAACGATCGACGAGTCGATTGGAAATGAGCATCCATCGTAGTAGCAAGATCTCTGCGACGTCTCCAGTTTCAATAGGATGTGTAAATAAATGTCTTTAAGATCAGCCTCGTAGTTCAGTAGATCGGCAATGTCTAGCTCTTTTGCTATTTCTTGTTTGTACGTTTCAAGGGGAGTGCGTAGAAGAACGTCTTTGAGCAAGTTGGGCTTTTCGTGAATGTCATGAATAAATTTTGCCACCGCTCGTTGTTTTATCTCTTCTTCGGAAAGAGCGGGGGTTGGAACAGAGTTTGTGATTATGGGCTCTTTTAGAGGAGTTGCTAACGGTTCCTGGTTCTGGTTAGTAACAGCGCCTGCATTGCGCTGCGTCTCTAGAGGATCTTTTAAGGATTCCTGGTTCTGCTCAGCAACAGCGCCTGCATTGCGCTGTGTCTGTTCCTCTATATTCTCTTCAGCATCTGCAGAGTCATCATCAGATTCAGTAGACGAGGAGTCCTGATTGTTTACAGGAGGCGCAATTGAGGCAGAGCTATTATTTTCTGAAGGGGTTACGACACTTGTACTTGCTGTTTCAGGGTCACTTGTTGGAACTGGAGGATGAGACACAGTAGCGGAATTTCGAGCGTTAGAAGCAGCCGGGGTGCAGCAAGAGAGGAGGTAGTTAAAAATAGATTTAAAGAAATTGATGATTGTATTGCAAAGCGATCCTAAAAAAGAGGCCGATTCGCCCGAAGAGCTCATGCTGCTAGAGCTCTGGTTCTGGGAATAGTTACAGGCTGTGGGATGTGCCGCGGGAGATTTCTCGACCGGGGCGGAAGAGTTGGTTGGATTTACTCTCATAAGGGCCTCATGTTGATTTAATGAGGGCCATTATATAGCAAGAGAGTAAATCTTGCAAAGGCGAAAAAATTTTAATTTACTAGAGACGTAGAAATATAAAAATTATTTAGAAAAAGCCTCGCCATCTCCAGATCATAAGCCGTAGTGATTTTAAAATTTTCTTTCTCTCCCTCTACTACCCCCACCTTGTGCCCAAGATCGACCACCAGACTGCAGTCGTCCGAGCGGCCGATCGTTCCCTTTTTTCGCGCCTGCTCATGTGCGTTTAGGATCAGCTGATAAGAAAAAGTTTGAGGGGTCTGACCGAGCCAGTACCCACTGCGTTGTGGAATGGACTCAATCCATTGGCCACCTGGTGCATGGACAATCGTATCGGGAGAGGGGATGCAAGTATCAATAGCCCCATGGAGCTGGACGGCAGAGAGGTTGCTCTGCAAAATCCGAGTAGAGACAAAGGGGCGCACCGCATCGTGGATGAGCACATATCTGGTTTCTTTGGGAGCTGCAAGGAGCCCTAAGTAGGAGGATTCTTGCCGCGTCTCCCCTCCCACCACAGCGCGTACAGCTTCATAGGCAGCCGTTTCCCTTCTCACTCTTTCCAAGTAGCTTTTTTCGCAGACAAGCAAAATCTGATCCAGCTGAGCCGGAGCTAAGAGCCTTTCAAGAGTATGAAGATATAGGGGCCTATCCCCCAGAAGGTGATACTGTTTGGGGAGGGTGCTCTCTAGGCGCTCTCCCCTGCCTGCCATTAAAAGAATGCCAATTGTCATCATTCTAAGATCGGCGTCAATTGTAACCCTTGGAGCTCTTTATGCAAGAACTCAGCGCGTTTGTGCTCGAGATCTTGGGTTTGCTGGGCAATCTCTGGAAAGAGATGGCAGAGGTGGCCCCGGCGGCACTTAAAGAAAAGATCGCTGATTTTGGTTTCGCCCATCCCCGAGATCCATCCAAGGTCAATCCCTAGCTTGATCAGGCTCAAGTAGTCGAGTGCCTCCCTAATCTCGAGTTTGTAGGAGTGGAGAAGTAGCCCATAGGCTTTGCTGATGAGGTCCTTGATGGCAGGGTCTCCCTTTTCTTTGAGCTTAGAGCGGAGTGTTTTTTCTCCAAAGACGAGTCGGGCGCTTACAGCTTGGATCGATTGGAGAATCGCCTCCTCTGTCACTCCGAGGGTATAGCTATTTCGCAGAATGACCCAATTTCCTGTTAACTTCTCTAGAGTACTGCCGAGGCTAGCCTCTAGATCGCTGCCGAGGCCAGCCTCTAGATCACCGCCGAGGCCAACCTCTAGATTACCGGAAAGGCCGAGGGCTGTCAGCTCCTCTTCTTCTTTAGGAAGGAGCTTTTTGAGCTGATTCATCTGGATCAGAGCAGGAAGGTGGAGGTAGGCTTGAACGACAAGGGCGGTTCCACACTCGGTTGGGTCAGAGGTGAGATAGCCAAATTTAGGGGAAAAAGCGAAAGGGCATTGCCCAGAGAGTGCTGTTTCTACCTTGAGAAGAAAATCAAAAGCCTTGTCTAGACTAGGCTCAAAACTGAGCAAGCGCAGCTCGAGGTGGTTGCTGCTGTCTAGAAAAGCCAAAAACTGTCCTTGCCCGTCGATCAGGAGGCTCCCGTTGCTGAAATTCTGCGGAAATTCTCGTAAAAAGAGAAAGTGCTC
>JABDDY010000047.1 GCA_013287365.1 Chlamydiota bacterium | reverse complement strand
CCATGGCAGTATTGAGACAAGTGTCGCCAAAGCCAAGGAGCTTCGCAGGCATGCCGATCGCATGGTGACACTTGCCAAAAAAGGGACACTTGCCAGCCGCAGGCAGGCGATTGCAGCGATGATGATTCGCTACAACAGTCTAACTCCTAAAGAAGCGCGCCTTGCGAAAAAAGAAGATCGCAGTGGCTACAATGATGACCGTCTCGTGATTGAAAAGCTCTTTGGCCCTCTTTCCGAGCGCTTCCAAACCCGTCCCGGAGGATACACCCGCATCACCAAGCTTCCGCACCAGAGAGTCGGTGACAACTGCCCTCGGTGCATCATCGAATATCTTCCCGAATAGCGGTTGCCCCTACAAACCCAACTTGCTACCTATCCTCCTTATCCGCGAGCTGCGACGGATAATCTGCTGCGCTTCGTTCGTCGCCAAGGTTAACAAACCTTGGCTTCCTCACGAATCTTGCATATTAACCCAACTTGCTACCTATCTTGCCTGAGAGCTGAGCGAAAGCCGCGTAGCGAGAGGGGTAATCTGCTGCGCTTCGTTCGTCGCCAAGGTTATAACCTTGGCTTCCTCACGAATCTTGCATATTACCCCTCTCGCTACGCGGCTAAGGAGGATAGGTAGCAAGTTGGGTTACAACCGCTCTTCTTTTTTCTAAAATTTAATATCCCTTTACTTCCCTGCTCGATTCGTGTATGATCGAATTGCAATTTTCACATAGCAAATAAAATATTGGAGGCAGAAGAGATGACAATTCGCATTGGGATTAACGGGTTTGGTCGCATTGGTAGACTGGTCTTTCGCATCATTGCGCAGACGCATAAAAATGTTGAAATTGTAGCGATCAATGACCTGGTTCCCGCTGATAATTTGGCCTATCTGCTCAAGTATGACTCTGTACACCGCTCTCCTCCTTTTGAGGTGAAAGCGGAGGGAGAGTATCTTGTTGCAGATGGTTATCGCACGCGGGTTCTTTCCGAAAGAGATCCTTCTAAGCTTCCTTGGAAAGATCTTAAGGTGGACTATGTTGTTGAGTCAACGGGTCTATTTACCGATGCGGAGGAGGCGGGTCGGCATCTCAAAGCGGGAGCGCGCCGTGTCATCATTTCCGCACCTGCCAAAGGGGATGTGCCGACCTTTGTGATGGGAGTCAATCATATGGCCTATAACCCACAAAAAGATTTCATTGTGTCCAACGCTTCTTGTACAACCAATTGTCTTGCGCCGCTTGCAAAAGTAGTGCTCGATCATGCGGGAATTGAAGAGGCGCTGATGACGACCGTTCATTCTCTCACAGCGACCCAGCCAAGTGTCGACGGCCCTTCTAAGAAGGACTGGCGCGGAGGCAGGGCAGCTAGCATCAACATTATCCCATCAGCTACGGGAGCTGCAAAAGCGGCCACGCTCTGCCTTCCTGAGCTGAAAGGCAAACTCACCGGAATGGCTTTTCGAGTTCCTACAGCCGATGTATCCGTTGTAGATCTCACTCTTCGTACCGCTCGTGAAACCTCTTATGAACAGATCTGCAGCGCAATGAAAAAAGCGACAGAAGGATCGATGAAGGGGATCATGCAGTACACAAACGAAGAGGTTGTCTCCAGTGATTTTATCGACAATCCGGCTTCTTGCATTTTTGATGAGAAGGCGGGGATTGCGCTGAGCTCTCGTTTTTATAAATTAGTTGCCTGGTATGATAACGAGATGGGATATGCCAACCGAGTAGTTGATCTACTCAAATTCATGGAATCAAAAGAAAAAACTTAAAAACTGGGGTCAACCAAGTGAATTTTACGCGAGAACCCATCATAGAAACAATCATCACTCCTCGAGAGGGCTTTAAGCTCGTCGTACGTAGCAGCAAAGGCGAAAGCGCAGAAGAGTATAGCGTCGAGGCGATAGAGGTTGTTTCTTTTGGCCATTCTTTTTTCTTCCGCTGTTTAGAGCGTCCAAAGTCTTTCATCGTACCTGTAGGCGACTACGAGGTCATCGAAGTCAAAGAGACGAGAGTGGTGCTCAAAACTCCTGTAATGGAAAAATCCATTAAAATTGGAGGAGGAAGAGAAGGAAGCATCAAAGCACCGAAAGAGGTAGAGCCTCAAGCAGAGGGGCCCAAGAAGGCGGCAACAGCCGCTGGAGAGCCACGTCCTGACAAAAAAAGAGAAAAACGTCGCCACCGCCGTCGCCGCGGAGGGCAAGAAGAGGGTAAAGAAGCTCAGGAAGCTCCAAAACCTGAAGCGGTTTCTCCTTCTGAGTCTCCCGCAGGAGAGGTTGCAGATGAGACAAAAAGCTCCTCCTCTCTTTTCAGCAAGCTTTTCCCTCCGCCTCCTGGGCTCATTTCTGAAACCTACGCTAAAAAAAGGGCGGAAGAGCCTCCTCAGAAAGAGGCTTACTACGAGCAAGTAGAGATCGAGCAGAAGAAGGAAGAGCCCAAAACCCAAGCAGAATCTCCTTGGGGGGACAGTGGCCCGCCGCAGGACATGATGCGGCAGAGAAGCGATGTAGAAGAGCCAGCGACCAGCAGCTCCTTCTTTCGCCTCTTTTTCCCTTAAGATCATCCCCCTAGAGAGAATGGCGTCTGCCATTCTCTCTACTGCCTATACGCTCGGGTGGTGGAATGGTAGACACTAGGGACTTAAAATCCCTTGGCCTCACGGCCGTGCGGGTTCGACTCCCGCCCTGAGCAATCCCTATACTCTAGTTGCGATGAAAGTATTAATTGGTGATTTATTCCAATCTAAGGCTCAAACCCTTGTAAACGCAGTCAACTGTGTTGGTGCTATGGGTAAGGGCATTGCTCTGGAATTTAAAAAACGTTTTCCCAAGATGTTTAAGGACTATGAACGACGCTGTGCGAATAAAGAGGTGGCATTAGGACGACCATACGTTTACAGGCCTTCCAGATTGATTCAAAACCAGCAGGATCAGTATTCCTTGTTCCCTGAAGAGAACCCCGATTGCGATAAATGGATACTCAATTTCCCCACAAAAGACCATTGGCGCTCTGTCTCTACATTGGACAGTATTGTTGATGGGGTGCAATTTCTATTGGCTCATTACAAGGAATGGGGAATCCAGTCTTTGGCAATGCCTTCTCTTGGATGCGGTGAAGGACAGCTAGAATGGCGCGTGATCGGTCCGATGCTTTATCGTTATCTTAGTCAGATGGATATTCAAGTGGAGCTCTATGCGCCCTACAATACTCCGCATGAAGAATTGCAGATGTAGTATTGAGTCGATGGTTAAAAATTTGATGAGTTATGGGTTTTCTTTTGCGATGACATGTATGGCTACTTGCATGGCTACTTGCATGGCTACAGAGGAGCATTTTGAAAAAGGAGTCTCCCCGATCCAATACGTGCATCCCATTGAAGGAACTACAACTGCCTGTCCCCTTGTTTCATTGCAAGGAAGCTTACTCAGACATACCTTTGCGGGCGTTCCAAATTATGAGAGTTTAGAGAATGGAGATGCTCCTGAGCCGCGGTGGGTTTTAATTCTCTCGGAATCTGAGATTCAAAGGTTAAGAGAAGAAGGATTTATCCCCCAGGAAGATATTTTTACTTCGGAGGCAAGAGGGTGGGTCCAACTGATTGCACCTTATTCTGAAAACGATCCTATACCGTTTGTTAATAAGCAAGTCGTTGTAGAAGGGTACTTAGGCTCTTTGATATTCCATGTCCACACCCCTATAGCAATTGAAGCAGTGGGTATTTATGAAATTGCAAGTCGTTGATGATCGTCGTTGTTTTGCGTGTGGCATGGAAAACCCAGATGGGTTGCGCATCGAATGGAAAGTTGAGGGGATGACTACATGTGCAGAATTTACTCCAGATCAGAAATACCAGGGTTGGAAAGGGATTGTGCACGGGGGGATTATTGCGACTCTTTTAGATGAGGCCATGACTCGTCTGGCTTGGATAGTTTGCGGAGGCGCTCTGACTGCAGAGATGGTTGTCCGTTACGTAGCTCCTGCGCCGATTGGACAAAGGCTATTGATCCGAGGAGAGATCGTCAAGGAATCTCGCAAACTTGTAGAGGCAAAAGCTATTGTGACCGATGTTTCCGGGAAAATCATTGCGCATTCTACGGGCAAAGCCATGAAACTTTCCTGATGGGACAAGATCCCGCCCCGAGTAAAAACGGAGCTCTTGGGATCCCGAGTGATGTAAATGGAAAATTTATCGTGTATTTTTTTCACCCGTTTTAGGTAAAATTTACCCAAAAGGTGTGAAAATATGCATGTTCATTCGGTTCAGAATCAAAAAATTAGTAGCGCACACGAAACAGCAACCGTAAACGCTCCTTTTACAGCAACCTATACCCAGCGAGCAGAGTCCTCCCTAAGCCCCAGCTCCTCAGAGAAAAACTGTTTTTCTCGTTTCTTTGAAATGGTCGTCGATTTATGCACCTCTTTTTGGCAATGGCTCACAGGACTATGCGGTAAAAAAGCCCAGCCTGTAGCTGAGCAAAGCAATCAGTCCAATTCAAATGTTTCCAGCACAGGGTCCCAAGCAGAAGCGCCTTCTCGTGTAATCCCCACTATTCCTTTAGAACATCCGATGATCGATCTGGCAAAAGATTCTTTAATCAGGAGGAATACAGGTCCCATTTGCACCATGGCTCGAGAAAATCCCCATCTTCCTAAGCAATTCTATCTTTCGATTAATATTTATCTTGATTTTCCAGATGGGAAAAAATCAGTTAATGAAAAAATAGTTAAAAAATCTACAAACGAAACAGATGATTACCAGCTATTTGCATTCATCGAATCTGTTTTTAAAGTCTACGATCTATACATGCAACCATTTCGTAATTCACCCGTACCAGTTATTTTCACCGTTTCGACGGCATTGTTGCAAATCGACGGGCAAAAGAAAATAGTTAACGGAGAGTTGAATCAAATAAGATTTAAGAGTTCAGATCATCTGAGTGATGGCAGCCGTTATAATCCGATCAAAAACTTTAGCCTGGAGACAGAATTAAATCGTTCATCGCTTGTAGACCGAATAAATAAAGAGTTGGAAACAAGCACTTTAGACGCAAATGACATATTCACAGCTTCTGATTTACACCTTGGCCACAGTAAGATTAAAATTAGGGGTCAGGGTTAATCCTGAGACCACGATAACTGAATGTTGTTATCGTCGATGAGTGGTTTTTACAGCGGTTTTTTGAGCCTCACTTAAGTTCCAATTAGCTGTAATTTGATTGAAGATATCTAAATATTCAGTCTCGCTGAATTTATAGCCGTTAGCTGGTCGCTTATCTCGGTATTCAACTGTTGAGCGTTTATCTTGCAATGCCACAGGATTACCATCAAAATCAAACCGATAAACTGCTTTAGTATGAACACAATATCCGATAATAGTGATCTCAAACACTTCAACTGTGAGATATTTCTCTCTTAAATTATTTAACCTGTTAAATTCCCAATGCGGATCATGAGGCAATAAATCTCCGCAGATTTCTCGAGGATTGCGAATAAAAGTAATTATCTCATCATTTTCATTATTACCTATTTTCATCATTATGGCATATCGATGAGAAAGACTTTCGCTCCACCAGCCGCTTGAATTCATAACTTTGTGGAATATATCTCTGTTAATAAACTTTTCAAGAAGACCTTTTTTACAGCTTTCTTCTGTTGCAGAAATACCTGTCGTTGAAGAAGTAACTGAACTAGTTCCTATGGAATTTGTAGGTGTCGTTACAGGAGTTGTAGATCCAAGTGGCGCTGCTTGAGAGCTTTGTGTAGGTTGTCCTGAATTGATCAAAGTATTAGATGAAGGGGGAGCGCTTTTAAAACAGGATAAACTTGTAAACCAATCCCAAAGGGCAGAGAGAAACTGCTTGATTTTGTTCAAACACTCGGAAAAGATATTAGAATCTTGAGGTGAAGAGAGGGTAGAAGGAGGAGAATTAGAGCTTTGGGTGTAGTGCATTGCCACTTGACGATCTTGAGCAGAATCAAGACCCATAGATTGTGAAGAAGGAAGACTCGAAGAGGGAGGGATAGGTAGACTCACGAAAAACTCCTTTTTCCGAAAATTATAGCAGAAAAGGAGTTTTTTTGTCTTCCTAAGAAACTGTTTGCAGCCATTTTTTTGAAATATCGCCTTTCCGTAGAAATGCCACATTTGGTGCATAAAGTGTTGATGCTAAAGGTGGTGATATTTCTGTGTAGGTGGCCTATGATTTTTCAATTTTTCAGATAAGAACTTTTAGAAATTCTTCGAATTTGTCTAGATGATTTTCGGCTTTTGCCCAACGCCGGATTTCTTTAAGGTTAACCTTTTGATCTTGAAAGACCAAGATGGCTTGTTCAAGTGCTTGACGATCATTCAAGAATGATTCATGAATTTCTTGATGATATTTTCTAATTCTTCAAAATGCCCATCTAATCCATGCTGTGCCCCAGGTATTGTTACCACTTCAACATCAATTTTTTCAGTATCAAGAGCACTCTTAAAATTTTGCTGTTCTTCAAAAAATACCCGGTTATCTTCAAGTCCATAAACCAATAAGACTTTCAAGGGTTTTGGTAATGAATGAGCATTGCTCACCGGATTTCTTAATTGAAGCCAGCTTTCAAAATTATCGTTCGTACTTTCCTTGAACTTTTTTCTAAATAAATATTTCATCTCCGGTCGCTTACTCATACTCACATTCAAGTCTATGTTACCTGATATAGAAATTGCATGAGATATTCTGTTTTTTACATATTCTGACCGACTTAAGGCTATAAACATCTCCATAGCACCTCTACTTACTCCGATCATTCCATAAGGTGGTTCCATTTTGATGTTAGTGTAACTTTCAAGTTTGGGAAAAAAATAAATAAGATTCTCAACATCTTGAATATCTTCTCCTCCCCATTCATCCACTCCTCCATAAATATTTCCCCTATAGAGCGTACCTACTATGTTATAGCCGTCCAGAAGGGAAAAACGATTATTTGGTCTTGCAATGCCAAAAAAGCCATTTCCACCTCTCAGAAATATCATGAGAGGGTAATTTCCCTTTGTGAGATAGCTTAAGTACCCTGCAACATAATCAGAACCGCTTAAATATTTAAAAATTACAATACGTCGACTCCCATCAATAAGTTGTTGCTGTAAGTTGTCTGGGATGGAAGAATCGACTACAAGTTTTTCTGTAATATCTTGAATGTCTGAATTTTCTAATTGATAGTACTTAGCTCGGTCTTTAGAAATTCTATAATCCTGATACCCCTGATAAAGCCGTTTTAGGGTGTCTAGATAAAAAATGCCTCCTACTAAAAGAATAGAGATGCAAACAATAAAAAATTTCTTAATTGTACCACCAATCTGCTAAATCAGCAGA
>JABDDY010000046.1 GCA_013287365.1 Chlamydiota bacterium | reverse complement strand
AACCTGTATAGGCCTCCACTACCGGATGCCAGTTAGTGATGAGTGTTTTTCTTACTGCTTGAACAAGTGTTGCCATATTAACCTCCTCTATTTTGAGTACGCGCTCCTGCAAGTTTTTGGGACCCCAAAACCGGTGACATTAAGGTCAAGAGTTTGAAGGTCCCTTATCCCGCGGAGCGCGTACAGGTTAAGATTGCATTAAGATTAGACAAAGGGCCGATTTTTTTGCAAAGAAAAAAAAGAGCCCCGCGAATTTTTTTTCGCGGGCTCCTCTAGTACTAGCTCGCGTGAGCTAAGAATTCGCAGATCAGAGGAACATTGACGGGAAGAACAAGAGGGATCTGATCCATGTCTGGCAGAGAGAGGAGCTGTCCAGAGAATTTAGCTGTATCTAGGGAAAGATACCCTGGGACCTCACGAGCGCTCTCGATTGCCTGTTTAATAATCGGGTTGTTTTGTGACTTGGGCTTAACAGAGATCGTCATGTTAGGCTTTACGCAAAACGAGCGCCTATCGACTTTTTTTCCATTGACCAAGATATGTCCGTGAGAGACAAGCTGCTGGGCTGCAAAAATCGTAGGGGCTATTTTCAAGCGGTAGACGATATTGTCGAGGCGACACTCGAGGTTTTGCATGAAGGCTTGAGGAGTAGCTGTCTTGACGCGGAGGGCCGCTTGGTAGTACTTCACCAGCTGCTTGCGAGCGAGCATGCCGTAGAGGGCGCGCAGTTTTTGCTGCTCATCGAGCTGGATACCATAATCAGATTTTTTCTTGCGCTTGGCTCCATGCATGCCAGCGGGGTTGGGCTTGTGCAAAAGCGGATTGCGCATGCGACCAAAAATGTTCATCCCAAATCGGCGGGCAATTCGGTTCTTGGGGCCAGTATAGCGAGCCATCTGAAAAACTCCTTAAAAATTAGTCAAGAGGCCCATCTTAGCCTAAGTGGGTGTTTTTAACAAGCAGTTGAAGAAAACCTCAGAAGAATAGTAAAATCAATCGCTATGGCCAGCCACCGCATCCTTGCTTTCTATTATTTTATTGCCATTGAAGATCCTCATCTGGAGGTAGAAAAGCACCATCGCTACCTAAAGGGGCGCGATATCCGCTGCAGGGTCTATCTTTCCTATGAGGGCATCAATGGGCAAATGAGCGCTACGGCAGAAGAGGCGGATGCCTATATCCAGTGGCTAAAAAGTGACGAGAGGTTTTCTAAAATTTTTTTTAAAATCGACCCCCACCATGAACATGTCCTTCCAAGAATCACGGTCAAATTTCGCAAACAGCTCGTTGCCTTAGATGAGCCAGCCGATCCTCGCTATGGTGCTGAGTACCTATCTCCGCTTGCCTGGCAGGAAAAATTAGAAAATCGAGACAAAAGCACGCTGATTTTGGATGTACGCAATAAATATGAGTGGCAAATTGGCCACTTTGAAGGCGCTGAGCTCCCAGCTCTTGACTGTTTTAGGCAATTTCCCTCTTTTGCAAAGAGATTAAAAGTAGAGCGCGACCCACAGGAGACGACAATTTTGATGTACTGTACAGGGGGAATCCGCTGCGAGCTATTTTCTGCTTTTCTGAAAAAAGAGGGGTTTGAGCAGGTCTATCAGCTCTCTGGCGGGGTGATTGCCTATGGTCATGAAAGAAAAGGGAGGCACTGGAGAGGAAAACTCTTTGTCTTTGACGACCGTCTTGCCGTCTCGATGGGAGAAGAGGTCTCCGAGGAAACAATCAGCCACTGCTCCTCCTGCGGCACTCCTTCAGCCACCTACTACAACTGCGCGAGCATGGACTGCAATGAGCTTTTTATTCGCTGTCTCTCCTGCGCTAAGGAGCTCCAGGGCTGTTGTAGTCCCTCGTGTAGAGAGTCTGACCGCTGCCGTCCTTTTGAAGAGGTGGAGCGTCCTAAACCCTTTAAAAAATGGTACCATTACCGCAGAGAGAATAGAGAATGACAGTTTCTTCAGAGCCCAATATGTTTCAGACCTATTTGATCCCGGAAAAATCGCACTATGTGCGCTGGCTGGCCAGAAAGGCCGGGGAGGCGAGTTTAAGTGATTCTGGCTTGGAAAAAAGGTGTTTGTCGATCATCTATGCAATCACAGCTGTCGTGATCTCTATCTTCAACACATTTTCTTATTTTCTGCAGATTTTCATTAAAATCCCGCTCAATGTTGTCCGTTTTGATCCCTGTGCGATCCTCTTCGATCCTTTTAAAGACCTCACAAGGTGCATGCTGAGCCTTGTATTTGCCGCCTTTGGTGTGACCTATATCTTTTGGGGTTTTGTCAAGCCCGAGGTATTTCTCTTCTTTGCTCCTCCCGACACCAGCCCAGAAAAAACGATTGCCGATCTCTCAAAGAGAGTGCAGATTCTCGAGCGAGAAAATGGCCAGTTTCGCCAGATGCTGGGGTATTAAGTTCGCTGTATCGTGCCCGAAAAACCTGTGCCCGTGTCCGTGCCCGTGCCTGTGCCCGTGTCCGTGCCCGAAAAAACTAATTCGGGCACGGGCACGCACACGGACACAGGCACGAATTTGGGATCTGCTTTAAGCCCCTTCCCTGTCTTCTTCTAAAAGCTCTAAGGCGGCCCATTTCAAGGTTTTTAATCCCTCTTCGAACCCGACCTGCTTAAGCAATCGATCGAGGTAGGCAATTTCTGTTGTGAGCTGATCGTTGATCGACTCTAGCTCACAAATGCGCCTTTTTAACGGCTCTTCTTGGCCCTTGTCCATGGTATATGGATAGAAAGCAAGGAGCGTGCCAAGGCCCCCTTGTATTTAGTAGCTTAAAAAATACCCTTCTTTTTCTCTGTGGGCTCTGTGAGCTCTGTGGTAAAAATAAAAAACAACCACAGAGATCACAGAGTCCACAGAGAAAATGACTTAGCCACACATTATGAGACATTCAAAGTCACTATAAAATCTTTTTAAGAAAAAGACCCTCTGTGGTAAAAATAAAAAACAACCACAGAGATCACAGAGTCCACAGAGAAAATGACTTAGTCACATATTATGAGACATTCAAAGTCACTATAAAATCTTTTTAATCAAAAGACCCTGCTCATACTCAAGCAGCTTTTGCTTCAAGGGGAGTCCATAGGCAAAGCCTCCCAATTTACCCGAAACTTCTATCACGCGGTGACAAGGGATGATGAGCGGCAGAGGGTTTTGTCGGCAAGCATTGCCTACTGCACGTGCGGCTTTGGGATTGCCAAGCGCCTGAGCAATAGAGCTGTAGGAGAGGGTTTGCCCAAAGGGAATTTTTTGCAGATACCTGAGTACTTTTTGTGTGAAAGGGGGGAGGGAGGCAAGTGAAAGAGCAAGAGAGATAGAGGGCTCCTGTTGCAGACCATACTGTTTCAGCCAGTCGAGTAGAGCTAGCGATTCAAACCTTAAGAAAGAAGCTGTGAGGCCATTTCCCTTCTTTCCCTCTAAGAGGGAAATGGCCTGAATCTCGCCTTTTTCTGAAACGCTTACGCGCAGATTAAGATCAAGAGTCACTTCTTTCAAACGATTGGGTGATCATATGGTCGAGCTGGGAGAGCTCCTCATATTTTCTCTTGGTCACTGAGCGGCCATCGTAATACCATTCGACTTGAGAAAGGGAGCCATTGACAAAGAACTTCGTTGGTCCATGTTTTTTGTCGCGGCTCCAGAGAATCTCCTGCTCGACCTTTTCTCCATCGATATAGTGAATCTCAGGGCCATTTTTAACCCCGGCTAAGTAATAGACCTCGCTCTGCTTGACCCCGCCACTAAAGAGCGTTGTCTTGCCATGGAGAAGCCCTTGGCGCCATTCCTCTGTTGCTCTGGGTTCTCCTGTTTGGTAAAAGATCGTCTTTTCCCCATCTAATTTGCCCGCTTGGTAGGAGGCTATGCTCTCAGGCATCCCATTTGGGTAAAAGGTCTCTCTTTTGGAGATATATCCGCCTGCGATCTCATCTTTTATAAGTAAAGTGCCGTCTAGGGTGTTGTAAATGCGCTCTCCTTTCCCGAGCTCTACACGCGACTGCACTTCGTTTGTCTTAGAGAGATATTCTCCATCGATGAGCTCTTCCCCTGTATAATTTTCAATGCTCATCGGAGTGCCGTCTTGATACCACTTCGTGAGGCTATAGCGCTGAGGAGAGAGCTGGATGTGCTCTTCAAGTGGCATCCCGAGCTGATTATACACGAGCTCCTTGACTAAGTTCCCCTCGTTGTAGAGAAAGAAGTACTGGATGCTTTCGCTATGGGGATGAGTATGCGTACAGGAACCGTGCAGGAGCCCATTTTCATAGGTGGCAGAGATCGTTACTCCATCACGGAGCGTTGTGATGATCTGACCCGGGTAGCGGTGCTTCTCAAATTCTTCTTTTGAAACAGCATACCCATACTTGTGAATGTAGCGTCTAGAGATGACCTGTTGGTCTGTCTGACTAGAGGTGCAGCTAGTGGCTAGGTATCCAAGTAATACACAAAGAAAAAACTTATTCATAATAAACCTCTTAATTCCCGCTGAATCTGCTCTGTGAGCTGGAAATGCTGTTTCTTGACCTCTTCAGACTCAACAGTTCTGCTTAAGTCCCGATAGAAAAACCGAAATGTTGCATTCTTCCTATCTTTCCCGATTTCTTCGCTTTTGTAAAGATCAATAAGTTCCACTTTGGCAAGAAGAGAAGCAGAAAGAGAGCGTAGCACTTTAAAAACAGAGTCGATCGGAAGCGTTTCGGGAAGGGTGATCGTCCAGTCACAAGCAGAACCGGGAAAGGAGGGGAGGGGAGAGACCTTAAAGCGGAGCCTTTTTTTCTCGGCAAGTGGATATAGGTCATGGAGATTGAGCTCGCCAAAGTAAACCGCTTGATCGATGCCGAGGGTTTCTAGATGCTGAGGATGCACCTGCCCGATGAACCCTATACAAATTCCCTCTATTTTTACACGCGACTGCCTATAGGGATGAAAATTGAGCAGATGAGAGGGTTCAAACTCGCTCTCTTCAAGTCCGAGGCAGGAGAGAAGCGTCTCTACTCGACCCTTCAGATCAAAAAAATCAACCTCTCGCGGCTTGGAGGCAAAATGGGGGGGCAGAACCATGCCGCTTAAAACAAGGGCCGCTGCCGATTGCTCATAGTAGTTTGACTTGTCTTTAAAGTGAATGTGTCCGACTTCAAAGAGGCTGAAAGTTTGGTTTTGATGATCGAGGTTGTATTTAATCGCCTCGAGCAGTCCAGCAAGTAGGCTCGTGCGCAGCACCGACTGGTCGATAGAAGCTGGGTGCAAAACAGAGATCTGTGCCTCTCCTCCTTGGATTTTTTCGGCCGTCAGGGTAGAGAGTTTGGGACCTATGAGGTCACAGGTGAGCCATTCTTGGAGTCCTTGTGCGAGAAGATGCTCTCTGATTTGCTCTTCAAAAACAAAGACAGGAGAATCGGGCAGTGTGGAAGAGCTATAACGAGGCGCCTTTTTTGGGATCTGATTGAAACCATAGAGGCGTCCGATCTCTTCGACAAGATCGATTTCGGCCTTCAGATCGTGCCGGTGAGAGGGGATAGCGAGGCAAACGCGGTCTACTCCCTCTTCGAGAATTTCCATTTCTAACCGTTTGAAAAAAGAGGCAATCTCATTTTGGCTCAGCTGTGTGCCTAAAATGCGATTCACATAAGAGGGACGGCACTCCAGAATGGTCGGCTTGAATGGCTTAGCGACTACGTCGACAACCCCTTCGGAAACTTTACCCCCCGTAATTTGTGCCAGTAGCTCTGTGCAGCGATCGAGAGCGCTTCGCGTCCCCAAGGGGTCGATGCCTCGCTCATGGCGCATGGAGCCTTCAGTGCGCAGAGATAAAGCCTTGGTCGACTTGCGGATAACAGAGGGAGAGAAGAAGGCCGATTCAATGAGCAGATCGCAGGTTTGCTCGGTAACAGAAGTCTCGTAGCTTCCCATCACTCCCGCAATGGCGACCGGTTTTTCTGCATCGAAAATGAGAAGCGTGCCCTCTGGGACTTCCCTTACTTTTTCGTCGAGTGTCTGTATAGTTTGCCCCCTCTTGCTAGGACCGATGATGAGCTTTTTGCCCGCCAAGGTTGCATAATCAAATACGTGCAGAGGTTGGCCCGATTCGAGCATCACAAAATTGCCCACATCAACCGCACTATTGATGCTTCTAATTCCACACTCCTCGAGCCGTTTTTTCAGCCACTCTGGAGAAGCAGAAATGGTGGCCCCTCGGATGAGACGACAGCTATAACGGTGACAGCCCTCTTTGTCCTCGATCTGAACGGAGATCGCCTTTTGAGTAAAGTCGCCTCTGTTTTCTTGAAACTCAATCAGATGGCGGGCAATGGTGATGTTGAGCAGGGCAGCGAGCTCTCTTGCCAGGCCCACAATGCTGAGGCAGTGGCCCAAATTGGGCGTGAGCGAGATTTCGAAGACGAGCTCTTTGCCCTCTCCAAGGATTCCCTCTACTTCGATTCCAGCAAGAGTCAAAACCTCTGCAAGCTCTTCAGGAGAGTGGGGAAGATCGATATAATCTTTGAGCCAAGAAAGGGGAAGTTGCATAAAATGTGGATTCTAGCTTAGGACCGAGGTTTTTCACAATGGTTGCTTCCTCTGACAACGGGATAAGACGCGCAAAATGGCTCATGCAGGCCCTCATCATTAGTGGGACCCTCAATATCGGCCTTCTCTCCACCTTTGTTTACCTGACCCTCCGCGATCGCCTTACCCCTCTTTATGTCGAGCTCAAACCGCCCTCTGCGCCCTCCCATGCGGGGCTTCAGCAGGTCGCTCTGCGGTATGAAAGTCTTTCTTTTGAAGAATTGGTCGAAGAGCTCGCGAGCCGTCAGCACGTAGAGGCCGGTTATACAAAGCGAGATCTGGCTCTTTCTATCCTTGTGGCCAAGCGTCATTTTAATTTGGAAAGAGCGCTTGGAGGATTGCCTCTGCAGCAGAGAGTGGTGGCCTTTACCGATCCAAAAACACTCGAAAAAAGAGAGCTCACCATTTTCCCCGCACTTGCCGATTACCAGTATGAAGCCATTCTTACCTACGCAAGGACCGAGCGCTGGCCGCTCACTCCTTGTGGTCTTTTTAGCGCTCTTGTGAAAAACCCTTCAGAGCCCTCTTTGCTAGAGGCTTTTTCGCTTACCCCCGAGTTTTACTTCATTCAGACTCTTTTCCTAAAAACGGGACTTACTCTTGGCAAAAACCAGATTGCGGCACTCTTGAAAAGCGGCAGCTGGGAGATCATCGAAAAGATGAATAGGGTGCTGCAGACAGGGGGTGCTTTTGATGTAGAGAGGCGCCGAGAGTTGCTCATTCGCCTCTTGGCCGAGCGCTCGCAGCTTGCCGCCGCGCTGCTTCTTCAAAGCGATCCTGTTTTTATCTTGAAGCGCTTTGATGATCCGCAGATGCTGGCTTTCCTAGAGCTTTTAGGCACTAAAACCCCTGCGCTTTTTGCTAAGGCGCTTCTGCTCAGCCCTCGTAGCGATGCGCTTTGGAAGAAGGCGGCCCACATTCTCTATGCGCAAGTAGGTGAGATGCTTCCAGAGCCCTATGACCATCGCACTTCGCTGAGTCGTTTTGTTCAATAGACCTCTTGCATAATCTCATTCACTTGGCTAAAATCGCCCTTTTTTCAGGTAAAGCAAATGATGCAAGAGGTCTAATCAGGGTAAATCAACTCCGCCTTTGTGCCAAGGGCCGCACTTTGCCAGACGCTTGAACCCACGGAAACAGCCGCGCAGCACGCCATATTTTTCAATGGCCTCGTAGCAGTAGGTCGAGCAGCTCGGGTAGAAGCGGCAGTGCTTGCCAAGGAATGGACTGATGGCAAGCTGATAGAGCCGAATGAGCCACAAAAACAGCGTTTTAAATAATTTTAAACACATCATGGAGAAGCGCGAGCGTGACCTCGAAGACAATCAGAATGATGATGGTCCACTCAAGGCGCGAGGAGTGTTGGTGTTTGAGCTCATCGGACAAGATTTGAAAGAGCTCGTGGAGAACAGAGAGTCGTTTATTGAGCAGATCGGCGCGTCTGGCCAGTTCCAAATAATGGACCGTGCGGCGGTAGAACGTTTCGAGTTTGGGGTGATCCCAAAAAAATTCAGGCGTATCGAGAATATCGCTATGGAGGTTGACCGAGCTGCGCTCGATAAAGATCTCCCCCATCTTGCGGTAAATTTCTCGGCGAGAAAGCCTAATTTTTCCTTTAAATGCCAGGTCGCTTGGCAAGTGTTTCGTGAGATTGATTGTCTTCTGGATCACCTCTTCGAAGGTGGTGAGCTTGACCGACTGTGCGATGCCGTGAGAAACGGCCAGCTTGGTTAAAATATTTTTATTTGGAAGAATAATCTGGTCCTCCTCAATCTTCATCTGCTGGCCGAAGGCGTAGGTGAACTCGTCAATTT
>JABDDY010000045.1 GCA_013287365.1 Chlamydiota bacterium | reverse complement strand
TTTTGTAGCGCAATCACTGTGCCATTGCGACCAGAGACCTTTTCCCTGCGATAAGAGAAAAAATCTTCGGGATGGCAATAATTGCAGATCTCTGCAATCTGGATGTGGTGAGGCAAAAGGCCAGCTTCTTCTAGCTGGAAGCGACTGAGTGCCCACAAATCAAAATAGCAGGTAGCTCCCACTTTAAAAGGGGAAAAAGAGGCGGGAAACTCGCCTGCATAATTCTTAAATTCTGCAGAAAGCGGTCCTAAACTGGGAGAAATACAGACGAGAAGATCGGCGGGGTTGCCCCCCATAAAGGCAACGGCTTTCGCATAGATGTTGGCAACATTGCCACGCCATCCGCAGTGCACAGCTCCAATCTTTTTCTGGACGGGGTTGTAAAAAAGAGCTGCCTGACAATCGGCATGCTTAATGAGTAGGCCCAAAGAGCCGTTTTTTGTGAAAAGACCATCACAACTCTCCTCTAGCTGAGGATCTGTTGTAGGGACATTGAGAAGATCTGTACCATGAGTCTGCCTGCCGCTCACTAAACTCTCTAACCCAAGTGTCTTAAGTACAACAGAGCGGTTATGGGCAACTGCAAATGGATCATCGCCATTTTCCCCGCCCAGATTTAAAGAATCAAAAGGAGCTTTGCTCACTCCGCCATGTCTTAAAAACACTCCATGGCAAAGAGAGGGAATCTCTGCGAGCAGCTCAAATTCCAGCCACTCGACACCTTCTGCTTTTTTTCGTATCATGATCGGATGGACTATAGGAATCTACTGACCCCGCTTGCCTTTTTTGCACTCATCATGGCCTTTGCCAGCTTTTGGGTAAAGCGCTCTCCCTGGATGTGGGGCGGGTTCTTCCTGATGTTCCTTCTGCTCGGACTATTTACCAAGATTCTAGATCCGATTGCCCTATTGCCGATTCTCGCGCTTTTTGTGCTTCATGGACTGCTCAGCCAGATGCCCCAAGGTATACTCCGTTTAAGTTTAGTCCTTGTAACAACTGGCCTTTCGATCTGTCTCTGGATCCATTTCTTTCCAGGATTTCACTCCTTTGCCCTTTCAGAAAAAGTCGCTCTTAGCCCAGGGGCGCAGCCCTACGGCCTCTTTTTGCATCCAGATAAACCTTTGATTGGCTTTTTTGTCCTTGCCTCAGGGCTGCCTCTCATCACAAGCCTCTCCTTCTTCAAGACGCTATGCAAAGTAGTTATCCCTTTAAGTCTTGCTGGTGCTCTTCTACTTGCTCTTCTTGCCGTTTATACAGGGATGATCTCCTGGTCACCTAAACTTCCTTCCCTCTTTTGGCTCTTTGCCCCTTTAAACCTTCTGCTTGTGGCCATACCCGAAGAGGCCTTTATGCGCGGCTTTGTCCAAAATGAGTGTCTGCGCCTTTTTGGCGATAAGGGGATTGCCTCGCAGATTCTCGCGATCCTTGCCACCTCTCTTCTATTTGCCGCTCTCCACTGGGGGTGGGTCAAAAACTTCCCTTTCCTCATTCTTGTCTTTAGCGCAGGAATCATCTATGGGGCCATTTACCAGTTCACACGAGCCATTGAAGCAAGTATTCTCTGCCATTTCATTTTCAATCTGGTCCATTTTACCCTCTTTACCTATCCCGTGCGCCTCTAGCATTAGACAAAAAATTTCTTTAATCGTATCCTCACGATTATGAGACAAGAGCTCCAAGTGAGGCAACAAACTGCGCTGCTTCTTTCTATTGAAATGAAGCAGTCTTTGCAGGTACTGGAACTCCCCATCCAAGAGCTGAAAACCTGGCTCGAAAACGAGCTGCAGATCGAGAGGCCCTCTTATGAGGGCTTCCGCGCAAAAACTTGCCCTCACGAGCTCTCCTTTTCCCCCTCCTCTTTTGAAACGCTCATGCAGCAGGCTCGGCTTGAACTACCTGAGGAAGAGTGGGAGGTTGCCGAGTGGATCATTGGCAATTTGGATGAGCGTGGATTTTTCTTAGAACCCTTGCCAAACAAACAGCTGCCCATTTTGCAAAAAATCCAAGAGATTTCTCCTCCTGGAATTGCAGCGCGCGGTCTTAAAGAATGCTTGCTCCTCCAGCTAAAACACAAAAAGGAGGGGTTGGCCTATAAGTTGATACAAGATCATCTAGAGGATCTGACCCATGGTCACTTCAAGCCTCTTTTGAAAAAATTTTCGCTCTCTTTTAGCGCCTTAAAAAAGATTGTCCAGAAAGAGATTCTCTCCCTCAATTTTTGCCCTGCAGCCCTTTTCTCTGCTCCAAAGGTCCTCCCACTACTTCCCGACATCATCCTCGAAAAAGAGGAGCAAGGGTGGCTTGTTCGAACAAATGAGGAAGAATTAGGAGAGAGTTTTGCGGTTTTAAAAAAGAGCAGCAAAGGTCTTTGCAAAGCAATAGAAAAACGGATGTTCACCCTCAAAAGGATTGCCCTTGCTCTTGTTGAAAAAATGCCCGATTTCTTTGAGGGAAAGGTCCGTTATCCCTCTGCGCTGACCATTCGTGAAATGGCAAGCGACCTCTCTTTGCATGAATCAACAGTTGCAAGAGCAATTAGCGGAAAAACCCTCTTCTGTATCCACGGCATGGTCTGCATGAGAACCCTTTTTACCTCTACTCTCGAAACAGCTACCGGTGATCTCATTTCAAATCGCCTAGCCCATGAGATGCTTAAAGAACTTGTCGAAAAAGAAGAAAAGGAGGCACCACTCTCTGATCTTGCCCTTAGTAAAAAAATGCGACAGGCGGGAATCTTCTGCGCGCGGCGCACAGTGGCAAAATACCGCAAGCAGCTCAGGATCTTCTCAGCGTCCCGAAGAAAGAAGTTCTTGGAGCAGTCGTGGCAAAGCCTCGATGAGATAAAAGGGAAGGTTCAAAACGTGATCGACAAATGAAAAAGGCACCTCCCCGATTCGGATACCAAAAGGAGTTTGATGCTCTTTGAGGAAAAGATGCAAAGAACGTAGTGATCCTATGCTTCCCGCCTTCACCTCTATAGGGAAAATGCGAGGGCCGGCAGCGATGAGATAATCGACCTCCGCACTACTGCCTGTTTGCTCCCGCACCCAGAAAAAAAGTTCATTCATCTCCTCTTTTCTGTTATAGGCAAGAAGCTCCTGTCCCACAAACTGCTCGGCAAGCGCGCCTTTGTTCACAAGAAAGAGATTTTCATCAAAGAGCGTTTCTAGATCTAAATGAGAAGCCCGTTTCACAAGTCCAATATCGAGAAAAAGAAGCTTAAATTTCTTCTCATTCATGTGCGTGATGAAGGGGAGGCCAGCACCAGAGGTTGCGTAAACCAAAATAATCAGACCTGCCTGACAGAGCTTTTTGAGCGCTTCTTTTAGGCTATGGGAAGAAACATCTGCCTTGATTTTAGAATACTTGATCCATTGTCCAATCAGACCGGGAGCTTTGCTAAAGATGGTCTGAAGCATTTCATGCTGGGCCACTTTGGCATACTTGCCAAAGTCGCTGCGAAATGTGGTTAGAATGGCCGTTTGAATCTCCTGACAGCGCAACCGCTTTTTAGAGTAGATAAACTCCTGGATAACAGCCGGCATGCCTCCGAGCACCATGTATTCCTTCACAAGGGAGAGCAGTTTTTGATGGACAACCTCCTCAATCTGGTCGCCACTTTTGATGGTCCGCATCCAATTTCTGAGGTTGCTATGGCCTGCAGCATCGAGATACTCGCCAAACGAAAGGGGTCTTAAGGAAAGAAACTCCACACGCCCAACGGGCATCTTGAAGTCTTCGCTTTGCAAAACAAACTCGAGCAAAGAGCCAGCTCCAATGATATGGAGCTCGGGCATCTGCTCTTTAAAATAGCGAAGAGCGGTAATTGCCTCTTTGCACTCTTGAATCTCATCGAGAAAAAGAAGAGTCTTCCCCTCTTCTATGGTCACTCCTGTGACAAGCTCTATATTGGAAATGATTTTTTTAGGTTCAAAGGTGCTAAAGCAGGGCTTATATTCGGGGTGTTGTTCGAAGTTGAGGGTGACAACCTGTTGAAAATGGGCTTTGCCCCAATCCTCTACAACATAGCTTTTCCCGACCTGACGGGCTCCTCGCAGGAGCAGGGGCATCCGCCCTTTTTGCTCCTTCCATGCAAGCAAATTGGCCTCAATATCCCTTTTCATATCTTAAAATTACCGTCTCTTTCTGATAAAATCAAGGATTTTTGCCGTCTCTTTTTGCAAGTAGCTGAAAATTAGCTGTTTAAAATCTTTAGAAGCGCGAAAGCGCGGAGCCGCCATGGCGCGGAGAAAAATGAATAAAAAAAATTTTGCACCGTTGCGGCGTTGCGCTCATGATTTAAAAATTGCCCTTATTTGGCGCCAGCGCAGGGAAGAGTCCCCCTTTAAAAACGCTTTAAATGGCAAGAGGGCACACCGAAAAATTTCGTAATCGGTCAGATGGAGGAGAAAGGCTCTTTCTTTCCCGGACGCGATTTTGTGCAAACGCAGTTTGTAGGAGGCCAGGCAAAGCAGTCCGCGGCCAATAAGTAGCCGCAGAAAAAGAAAAGAGGCAAAGGCCCAAGGAAGCCAAAAAAGGAGCGTCCAAAGTCCCTCTTTTTCTGGGAAATAGAGCCTCCCCATTTCAGCTACAGCTGGGAGCAAAAAGAGGAAGAGAAATAGCCACGGCTCGAAGGGTCTTTGAAAGAGAGGGCCAAAAAAGCGACGGAAAGGGTTTCTGGAGCTCGCATAGGCAAAAAACTCCTCAAAAAAGGGCTCTTTAAACCGCGCACGCACAGCGTGAACAGCCTCATGGGTCAAAATATCTGCTCGCAGCTCGCTTTTCTTTTCAGAAAAGCGTTTTTTAAGTTGAATCAGCGGCAAAGCCTCTCCTTGTCTATCGACAATCCAGGTCGCTGCTGCTTGAAAAAAGGCAAGCTTAGCATCGCTATAGTAGCTGACGATCCAATCTGGTCGGACCTCAAAGAGCTCTTCGATTTTCTGCAGAGGCTCTTGCCAATCTGTATCTGTTAAAAAATGGTCACACTCTTTAGGAGGGTTACTGTAGAGATCCTCGATCTTTTCGATACGCTTTAGAAATGCATCCTCTGTTTCATGAGGACCTGCAATGAGACCGCGCTTGCCACTTTGGATCAGATCGTTTGGGGATAGGTTCACAAGACCATTGTACTTAGAAATTGGAATGTTTAAAATAAGGAGATGCTTCTAGAAAAAACTTCTTTCTCTCTCCAGCTCACACGCCGCCCTAGGCGCAACCGGCGCTCGTCTGCCATTCGCTCTCTTGTGCAGGAAAGCCATCTTTTGCCAAGCGATCTTGTCATGCCCTACTTTATCATGGAGGGAGAGAACAAGAAGGTGGAAATTTCCTCGATGCCGGGGATTTTTCGCATGAGCCTCGACCATGTGATGCATGACATAGAGAAGATTCACGCAAGGGGCATTCAAGCGGTCATTCTTTTTCCCGTCGTCCCGAAGGAAAAAAAAGATGAAATGGGAAGTTATGGGCTCGAAGAAGAGGCAATTATCCCTCAAGCCCTTGAGAAGCTAAAAGAGGCTTTTCCCTCTCTTTGTCTCATCGCAGATCTGGCTCTTGATCCCTTTAGCTGCTTTGGTCACGATGGCATTGTTGGAGAAGATGGCACCATTTTAAATGATGAAACCGCCCAGCAGCTATGCAAAATCGCTCTTCTCTATGCCCAAAAAGGAGCCGATTACATTGCCCCAAGCGACATGATGGATGGACGGGTGGGAGCACTTCGCAAAGCGCTCGATCACCATCTCTACACAGATACGGGGATCATTTCCTACTGCGCTAAGTATGCCTCTTCCCTCTATGCTCCCTTTCGAGAAGCGCTCGATTCTGCGCCTCGCTTTGGAGATAAGCTCACCTATCAGCTCCATCCAGCCAATGTGCGTGAAGCTCTCATCGAAGCGGTTTTAGATGAGGAGGAGGGGGCAGATATTTTGATGGTCAAGCCAGCCCTTTTTTATTTGGATGTGGTTGCAAAACTTAAAGAAAGCTGCTCTCTTCCTATTTGCGCTTATCATGTCTCGGGAGAATACTCGATGGTCATGGCTGCTCACAAACTAGGGTATTTAGACGCAAAAAAAGTCTTCCATGAAGCGCTTCTCTCCATCAAACGAGCAGGAGCCGATTTCATCTTCACCTACGCAATAAAAGAAGTGCTCGACCTTCTATAACTTTCCGAGTATCGTGCCTGTGCCTGTGTGCGTGCCCGTGCCCGAAGGAATATCATGCAGCTCATGGATATTCGGGCACGGGCACGCACACGGGCACAGGCACGATATGGCTAAAGTCCAGTTAAAGCGCCCTGTTATAACTTCACAACTGCGGAGGAAAGGCTCTTTCCTCATAAAGGGTGGGGTAAAGTCTTCTGCCCGTCTCAGCAGTCGCCCCTACATCGCGCAACCAAGCAGACATCGCATAGCCAAGGTAGGTGCGACTGCTTTGCCGCAAAAAAATGTCTAGAGGAATAGAGAAGGCAAATCCCTTGTCAAAGTAGCGATGTCCATTGATCACATCTTTACCATTTGTAAAGGTGGTCCAAAGAGAAAAACAGACACCATTAGAAAAGATGCGGGTAGCTTCGATCTTGATCCCTCGATCGCGCGCCAAAAACTGGCCAATGGTCACGTCGAAATTGAGAGCTAAGGGAGTAAAGTCGTAGTGGAGATGGAAAAAGCCTTGAAGTCCTACAAAGGGAACCTTCTTCTCTCTATGGTGTTTGGTCCGTTTTCGGATTTTATGAAAAAATCCAAGGTCTTTATAGTGCCTTTTCAAAACACAGGCCCCTTCAAATCCAAGGGAAAGATCTGAGCCTACGGGATAGCAGAGCCATTCAGCTGCAATCCCAGCATAGGCAGGCTCAAAATAGCCGGCCGCTGCGCGCCAAAAAAACCCTTTTCCCACATTCCAGCTACGCTGAAGATAGGCCTGCTCAAGACTTAATGTTCTCGCGCGAAAGTAGCGCATTGAGTCCGAACGCACCTGAAGAAGATGTGAGGGGTTGAGTCGATCGCTTCCCGAAAGGCCATGCATGCTAGAAAAGATATCGTAGGCTGCTTGAAGCTGATAAATCACAGCGCCTGGCAAATAGCCGGAGGCAGCAGCAACTGTCCCTATGCTGTACTTGAATTTGCCCTTCGCACTCCCAAAAAAGGTGAGCAGGCGCGGATGGAGGGTAAAGGTCCATGCCTCCCTTTTGCGATTAAAGAGAAGAGCAGCTTCATACTCTCCCCTCCAACTCTCCGCTTCCTTCATTGGGCAAAGGATATCGAGCGCATGTCTGGAAATTTTGTTTTCACGGTAGCTATGCAGATAAATGGTGTGAAAGGTGTAGCTATGGCTGACCACCCCCTGCGCTTCGATAACCACTTTCACGCGAGCAATCTCTTTAGGGATATGGGCAGAGAGTATCTCTTCGATGCGGCTGCGTAGCTCACGCTCCTGCCTGTAGCGATTGTTCACAACACGCAGCCACAGCTCCTTTCCAACGGCTGGATCATAAAAAAGAGCAATCGAATAGAGGTCGATCCCCTGCCCCTCAAAAGAGGAGCGCAGCCTCTCGGCTAAATCGCTCTTGGGATCGCAGAAAGTTTCACAAGGGTCACTATCTTGGGTCTTAGGAAAAAGCCCATCTGTCGTCCCTAAAGGAAAGGCTGCCGAGAGCATCCCCGCCACTTTTTTACCACGAAGTGTACTCACCGAAAACTGGAAGAGATCTCCGATCTTATAGGCAAGGCCGACATTGACGCGGCAAGAGACCTCTCTGCCTTTTGGATGCTCTGCAGCGTGTCTTTTGTAGCGATTGGCGTCGTATTCTGCAAGCAGTGAACATCCCCTTAAAAAGGCCAGACCGAGACGTCGAAAAGGAGAGTAGCTGACACCTCCAAAAAGTCCATGGATACGCCCCTTTCCCCACCCGAGAGAGAGCTCCAGATCCGCCTCTTTCCACTGTTTAGTTGCCACTACATAGAGAGAGTGAAATCTCTTTGTCCCAATAAAGTCTTCAAGACCAAAAGCGAGCTCTGGCGCAGCTCCAAGTCCATCTTCTTTATGGAGAAGAGAAAGTTTAAAACTGGCCACCCGATCGGCATCATCGCCAAACCCCTCATGTCCAAAATTGCTCTCCATGATCCCATGGAAAATACGGTAGCTAGCTGTCAGCTCTAAGCGGTCAAAAGGGGCAAAATTGACCCCATAAATGCGATAAGGGGAGACGCTAGAGGCTCCCACTGCAAGGGTTCCTCCTTGAGGAAGGCGAGCGGTTGGCATAGTGAAGTACCCACCGGTAAGGCTGTAATTATAAAAAAAGGGAAGCTCATCGCAGACGCGCCTTTCAATCTCTGCAACAAGCTCGAGGTCGCACATCAGCTGACTGCAAAAATCTTGAGCAAGCAACTGGACGCAAAAAAAGTTTATACAACAAAAGAATAAAGCAAAGGGGGTTTTAATCGACACAAACGGTCCAGTGTAGACAAGAGAAGATTTTTTGGAGAAAGAAAAACGAAAAAATGGTCGTTAAAGATTGATCGTTATTGTAGCAGCTCCTATACTACACTACACATATGGTTTGTGGTATGGACATGGGATACCTGGTAGATTTTCAAGCGGCTCTTGCAGAGCGAAGCACCTCTGCAATTCTCCAACTTTGGGAAGAATATACCTCATCTGACACCGTAGACAGTAAAG
>JABDDY010000044.1 GCA_013287365.1 Chlamydiota bacterium | reverse complement strand
TTTGATGCAGCTCTGCTAAAAAAGGCAGGGGAACTTGCGCTTGATCGGCGCACTCTTGCAAAAGCCGCATGTCTTTGAGCCCAAGGTTTAGAGCAAAGCCCCCATCGGCAAAATTGCGCTTACAGAGCATCGGCTTATAACTATGAAAAAGAGGGCAGTCAAATAGGGAGTCTCCAAAAATTTCAGCAGCTTTTTCTGGGGCAATCCCTCCCTTCTCTAGGAGCGCTAGGGCTTCAGAGAAAGACTCAATAAAGCTCAAAATCATGAAATTATTACAAAGTTTAAAAAGAGCCGCTTGGTGAGGAGAGCTGCCCAGATCGAAAATCTTGACACTCATTGTCTCTAATAGAGGGGTCGCTTCTGTTTTTGCCTTGGGATCACCGGCTAAAAAGATCCACAATTTCCCCTCTTTAGCACGCTCTGGCCTTCCGCTAACGGGCGCCGCAAGCAGTGCGATGCCGCTTTTCTGATGGTTCTTTTCCAAGACGGTAATTAATGTGGGAGAGACAGTACTCATGGAGATGTGAATGGCAGGCTTTTTTGCAGCTTGCAAAATCCCCTCCCGTCCTTCGACAATTTCGGTTAAAGCAGCATCATTTGCCACCATGCTCACAACAATGTCAGATCGCTCTGCCAATTCTTTGGGCGAAGAGGCAAAGTGGGCTCCTTTTTCAAGAAGAGGAGCCGCTTTTTCTCTCGTGCGGTTGTACACAGACAAGGGAAAGCCCTTCTTGAGAATACTTTGAGCCATGGGAAGTCCCATCTGTCCAAGCCCGATAAAACCAACTGCTTTGGTCATCTGCCCTCCTATTTTTGTGGAATCAGCTTTACGGAAAAAATAGAGGTGGAGGGACGCGTGTCGACACCCCCTGTTTCACTGCATGTTTCCACAGCAGAACTTGCAATCCCACCCACAATATATCCCAAGAGAATCGGCTCTGATCCCAACCGATCCAAAGCGATGACTGAATTGGGGTAGTAAGGCAAGCCGGCAGCAGGAAGAAAAAATCCCGAGGCACCAAACAAAAGAACGGGAGAGCTTTGGAGGCCAACGTTACTGCATGTGATGGGGAAGGTAGGAGCAGGACAAGAGCCAAAAGTGGTTGGAATAGAGGGATAGGTTGCACTCAGCAAATACTGTGTATAATCTCCCGATGCATCGATCCGAATGGCTGTTACATCATTTGTGAATCCAAGACCGCTATCTTGGCAAAGAGATCCCTCTGGAGAGTAGAGGCCCCCATTGATCGAATAGAGAAAACTAATTCCGCCAAAAAATAGCGTGTACATATCGCCTGTTTTTTCAGAATACAATCCCACATTCGGACATTCGTAATTATTCATCCCTTGGGCAAAGATATTGGGGTTGGATAGATCGAGCGATTTTGAAGAGCCGTCTGCTTGGATCTCGATGGGAACTGTCCAAGCTCCAAAGTCATCGCCCGGCGTAAATACCCCACCATACGCCACCAAATATTGCTGAAGAGAGCGTCCCACTTTTTTCATTGCGGGAACGATATTCAAGTCCCTGCGTCTGTAAATAGGGTTCGGAAGAGGCTGAGGATAGGGATAGACCAAAAGATTTTTCCCCGTGTCGATGATTTGAAAAGGGCGAATTTGGTGGGTATATTCCCCACTAGAAGAGGTGTTGATGTAGTCACCTGTGAAATTCTGTCCCAAGCCCAGAAGAGCTGGCTCATGCGGATTGATTTGCCACATCACTCCCCCCGTCACTTGCAAAAGAGGATGGGAAGTTTGGCGTAGCGACTCGGCGGCACTTTTTGTTTTCGGGTTACGTTTCACCCACTGGATTAAACGGGGCAAATCGATGGCAGTGAGGACCGATTTGGTCTCATCGGTCCCTGTTGCGCTGTTTATCCCATACCCTCCAACCATGTAGAGCGTCTTTGACCCATCTCCTTGAAAAAATAGAGCATTGGTGACCGACAGCTGATCGATTTGCGGTTGTGATAGTCCAGAGCCTGGATCCGTAAGAGATCTAGAAACTGTCTCCCCAGTTGTAAGATTGAGGACGAATACTGACGTATTTTGAGCCTCCGCAGGAAAGGTGTCTCCTGAAAAGCCATGTAGACCATAGGCTCGGCCCGCAAGTAGAACATACTCATTTTTGTACAGACCTGATACATACGCTTGCAGTCCAACAGGCAAAGAAAAAGAGGCGAGTTCTATCTCGATGCGAAAGGGCAAGGAATCTTCAGGAAGAGGATAGGTCGCATAAGAAGTTTGATTTTGTCCATAGAGGCTACAACAGAGCGCAGCAAAAAAAGAGAAAACCTTCCACATATTTTCCTTAAAAATTTGGAAAAAAACAAAAACACAATTCTGGCAAAAAATGTGTTTGTGAGCTACACTTTCTTTCACAATGTTGGTTTGGATTTTTACCATTCTTCTGTTTTTGCGCGATTTAGCCTACTGCAATACCATGTCCTACCCAATCTATTACGAGCCTCCTGTTTTCTACTGCTCCTGCCTACCTTTCGAGGTTGATCTGACGTTAGCTCTCGATGATTTTCGCAGTCTGCCTGAAGGGAGTTGGAACGGGAATTGGGGCGGCTTTGCTGCCGTTAATTTCAGAGCATTCCTCCCTCAGAACTACTCAGCACAGCTTGCTGGCAGTTATGGACTCTACGATTGGGCAGGGAGAGCCTTTTCCCCATTCCAAAATCCAGAGGCTCTGCAGCAGCAAGGATTTCTCACCGTCTGCGCGTCGCGGCAAGTTCCTTGCTGGGGAATCAATGCGGGGATTGCCTACGACTGGATGCTGAATAAGAACTTTGGCCTTTTTGCGGTTAATCCCTACTTCGATCAGATTCGCGGACAGATGGGCTATTTGATCCAAGGTCGCAATGAAGTAGGGATTTGGGCTACCTACGGCATTTGCACCTCTCATCGAGAATCACAACAAATTCCTCTCAAATTCAGAGGCATCAGCCAAGTGAACCTCTTCTGGTGCCATTACTTTAAAAATAATGGCTATGGAATGCTTTGGGCAGGAACCCCTTATAGACGAGGGCTCCTCTACAAATCGGGCCGTCCCGGCAACTTTATTATCGGCGTGCAATTTTCTACTCCGATCACGGAGCATCTGAGTATTGAAGGTCACGGCGCTTACATGGCCCCAAGAGGAGGAGGCCCCGGGGTGATACAAGCTCGCAATTATGCCTCAAACCTCACCATCGGTCTGACCTACTCCTTTGGCAAACGAAAGATCCAGCAATCGCCCTACATGACCCTGCCAAATAACAGCAATTTCCTCGTCGATACAAACCAGAATTTCTAAAGTCCCTTCAAGGGAATATATTGCAAGATGGTATCATCTTGCAGCTCATGTAAAGCCTGAAAAAACTCGGGATTGGTCTCTTTTGACATCCTCCTTTTCGATCGACAAGCCTCTGCTGTACGGGTCCAATAATGGTGAATCGATACATGATCCATAGGGATGGTTTGACGATGGAACTTTTCCTTTAGTTTTCCTGCTTCATGGACAAGACAAAAAGCTACCGCTTCAGGACGGTGAATGCTTTTCACATGTCTATTCCAAGGGTGAGCGTCTTGTGACCTCCAGAGCAATTTTTCAATCAAGAGCTCTCCGGGTTTTAGAGTTTCAATATCGGAAGTTCCAAACACTCTCCAGAATAGACGAATCGTTCCCTTCCGTCTTTTTTCGGCTTTGCGCAGAATGCCGTAGAAGGATTTTATTCCTTTTGCTGGAACGATGTATTCGTCGATATCGATCATGGCAACCCACTTCGCTTTTCCAAGGGCTCTGCTTTTTAAGCAGTCATTATAAGCCCCAAGCTGAGCAGAAATCAGATTCTCATGCCCCACCATATGGTGGGAGGGATCGTTTGAACTCCAATCAATGAGTTCAACAATCCCTTGCTGGATAAAGGATCTCAGCACCTCAGCATAGTTGTCACTACTGTCATTGTTATAGAGGTAGAAATGCTGGACACCTAAAACCTTATGATGGTAGGTGATCCATTCCTTGAGCCAAGAAGCTTCGTCTTTGAAGATGGCACAGATGGCAAGAGGGTAGCGATGGTTTGAAGAGCATGAAAAGGTCAAAAAGCAGAAGACAATCAACAAAGATCGCATATTCGCGCTATTCTAATGACCGCAACCAAGGAGGTCAATATGAGAACTTTTGATTGGCAAAAAGTCAAAAAAAGAAGTAAATTTTTGATCGGCCTTGTTGCGTAATTGGTTTTTTAGCATGCAACTTGCTAAAAATAAGATATTTAACCACAGAGATCACAGAGAACACAGAGATTAAAAAATTAAGACGGATACTCCACAGATGCTTGTATACACAAACTACCTCAAAAATTGGGAGTATGCCAAGGAGGCGCCCGGAATTTGAGCCAGGCGAAGCCGGTGCTAAAAGCAGCTCAACTTGAATAAGTTGAGCGATACAGGCGGGCTAAAATTCCGTGGCTGCCAACGCCGGCAGAAACCAATTTTTGAGGTAGTTTGTGTATAGAGTATTTCTCTTGTTTTTTTAATCTCTGTGTTCTCTGCGAGCTCTGTGGTTAAATGTTTCGTTTTAAGAGTGTTAAATCGAAAAGTGAATTACGCAACAAAACCTCTCAGAGGTTCATTTCATCCAAGTTTATACGGATGGATCACTTGAGAAATAGCCTTAGGTAATCTTTTTGGGTTTCTCTAACCATACGAGCGATAAAATGGATGAAGTCCTTGTCGTCGACATGAGCCTGCTCTAGCGAATCGATGTATTCCCTTCTCGTGATGGGTGGGATGATGGCTAATGTGTACTTTTCCTGTAACAAAATCAAATTCATGAGGAGTCTAGCGGCTCGACCATTTCCATCAATGAAAGGATGAATGAAGACAAGCTCCTTATGCGTTAGAGCAGCAGCTTTGATCGGGTGGTTTTCTCTTCTGAAGGCCTCGATGCGGGGAATCAACTCTTTCATCAAAGAGGGCACAACACCTGGTTTGGGCAATGGATATTTCGATCCGGTGATGATCGCTTGGTTTGTTCGATACTTTCCTGCGTTTTTCTCATCAATCCGAAAATAAAACAGCTGGTGCAGTTGCTGGATCTCTTTTTCCCGCACAGTTTTGTCGCAGACCAGCGTATAGAGAAAATCGTATGCCTCACCATGTCCGACTGCCTCAAAATGGTCTTTAAGAGGTTTGCCTCCGATCGTCATCCCTTCTTCTAGGACAATTTTCGTTTCCGATTCCGTTAAGGTGTTTCCCTCCAAGGCATTGCTTGAAAAGGTGAGTCCAATCTTGTAGTACTGCTTGATTTGTTTAAGAAAGTCAGGGCTTAAAGGCCTATAAGAGTCGATCTCTCTCTGCAATGAGTCGATTTCTTTGAAAATATCTGCCTGCATATTTTCCTGGATTATACTGGAAATTGACTCCGAAAACAAGCAGGCTGATCTTTAGCTTTTGCCCTTAAATCCCTTTGAACCTCTGCCTGTACCTGAAAAGTTTCTAAATGAGTTTCTAGGTCTATTTGATCCTTTAGAATGTGTTTCGTTCGCAGCTGTCTTCGGCCTGTTTCCTGGCGCTCTTTGGCGACCATAACTTTGACGACCATAAGAAATGGGTTGCGCTTTGATCGAAGCATCTGGCTGGAAATTTGGGATCACAACTTTTGGGATTTCCCTCTTCAATAGCCGTTCAATACCCTTTAAATACTGGTGCTCATCGACGCACACTAAAGAGATGGCCTCGCCAGTATTGCCAGCGCGACCTGTTCTACCAATGCGGTGGACATAGTCTTCTGGCACATTGGGAAGATCAAAATTCACAACGTGCGGCAATTGATCAATATCCAATCCCCGAGCTGCAATATCTGTAGCAACAAGAATACGTACGGTCCCTTTTTTAAATTCCTTTAGAGCTTTAGCGCGGGCTGCTTGGCTTTTATTGCCGTGAATAGAGACAGCACTAATCCCATCGCCTTCAAGCTTGCTGGTCAGTCGATTGGCACTGTGCTTTGTACGCACAAAGACAAGAACTTGTTGCCAGTTATTTGTTTGAATGATCGTGGACAAGAGCTCCGTTTTCCTGTTACTGTCGACTGGATGGACCACCTGAGCGATGGCATCGACAGCCACGTTGACCCCCGCCGCTTCAACCACCTTGGGAGAGTTGAGTAAGCCGCTTGCAAGCCGCTTAATCTCCTCTGAAAATGTAGCAGAAAAAAGCAAATTTTGCCTTGCTGGTGGAAGCAGCTTCAAAAGACGGCGAATATCCTGAATAAATCCCATATCGAGCATCCGGTCTGCTTCATCCAAGACGAGAATTTCAATATTGGAAACATTTACAATTTTCTGATCGACCAAATCGAGAAGCCGACCAGGGGTTGCAACAATGATATCAATGCCCTTACTCAAAGCTCTGATCTGACTTTTAAAGGTTACCCCACCGAAAATGGCAGTGGATTTCAGTGGCAAGTACTTCCCCAGCTCAGCCACACTCTCCTCGACCTGAACAGCAAGCTCCCTTGTTGGAGTTAAGATGAGTGCTCGCGCCTTATTCGAACGAGTCCCCTTCATCAGGTTTTGAAGCATAGGAAGAGTAAACCCTGCTGTCTTGCCAGTACCGGTTTGAGACCGAGCGAGCAAGTCGCTGCCCTCAAGAATTAAAGGGATCACCTGCTCTTGAATTGTAGTGGGGCTTGAATATCCCTTCTTTTCTACTGCGTTCAGTAGTTCGGGAATCAGGCCAAATTTTTTGAATGCCATTTTTTATATTTCTCTATAGTTGGGTATTAATTGAGGTTTTCTGAAAAGTTCCGTAGATGGACATTGTACCTCGGAAACGGTAAAAAGCATATAACAATTACTGACAAAAAGAAAATGATATGTTTTGTTAATATTTTATTTTATAAAGTTGGGTTAATAGCGCCAAAAGACTCCAAAAATAACATTCTTGAATTTTGGGATAGGTTCATGTAGACTCTTGCCCATGAACCTATCTTAATTATTTAACAACGATTTTTAACCGATAATAAAGGGGCTTTAGCCATTTGAGGACGATACTTTATGACACAATCAAAAATAAAATATTTAATTTCTACTCTTGCTGCGACCTTACTTCTAGCAGCCTGTTCTGAATCTACTAAGGGTAAAAGGACTAACACTGAGCAACCGCAGCACACGATGCTGATCGAAAAAGATCAAGCCATTATGTTGCGAGATGGCGTTTCTGTTTTTGCAGATCTCTTTCGTCCCTCTGATACCAGTAAGCAATATCCCGTGATTTTTACTTATGGCCCCTATTGCAAGGATCTGCACTTTGCCGATTTTGACCCAATCACTTATTCTAAATCTCCTGTCCAAAATGAAAACATGGTCTGGGAAACCCCAGATCCCGAAACATGGGTCAAGGACGGCTACATAGTCGTACGTATCGACCAACGTGGAAGTGGCAAATCTCCAGGAGAAGTCCGTATTCTATCGAGCGAATTTGCAAATGACCTCTATGATGTCATTGAGTGGTTAGGCACACAGCCTTGGAGCAACGGCAAAGTCGGCATGCTTGGGGTCTCGTATTATGCGGTCTCACAATGGATTGCAGCCGGAATGAATCCCCCTCACCTCGCTGCCATCATACCCTGGGAAGGATTTACCGATGCTTATCGCGATGCCGCTCGACAAGGGGGCATTCTTTCCAATACCTTCCTTAACGGATGGTATCGTGGTCGAGTCTTAGCAGGTCAACACGGAAAAGGGACTGCCGATCAAGCCGTATTAGCACAAAACTTAGAGATTCCAAACTGGCCAAAGGCTGTTGCAGCTGCCCGGCTGGCAACAGATCCGTTTTGGACAAACCGTTTCCTGCCTTCTGCATCTAATCTTAGCGCCATTCAGATTCCTGTTTACTCATCGGGTAATTGGGGTGGGTTTTCTTTACATGGAAAGGGAAATATCGAAGGTTTTCAGCAAGTCTCCTCTCCTCACAAATGGTTACAAATGCATACTGGCAACTATGTCAATAGCTTCTATGGCAAAGAGGGAGTAGCCGATCAAAAACGATTTTTTGATCAATTTCTAAAAGGGACCGACAATGACATGTTGTCTGTCCCTCTAATTAAGCTAGCCATTCGGTATGGTGGGGGCGATCAATACACTTGGCGCTATGAAAATGAGTGGCCCCTTGCCCGTACATTATGGACTCCATTCTATCTGGAGAGCCATACAGGCTCTTTGAATGCCCTCAAACCATCAAACGCATCAAAGGTTGCTTATGAGGAAAAAACGACTACCGTCACATTTTTGACAACACCCTTTGTAGAAAACACCGAGATCACAGGGCCCATCAAACTCAAGCTCTGGGTCTCTTCTAATACAAATGATACGGACCTCTTTGTCTCTCTAAAAAAAATCGATTCTCATGGAAAGGACATGGTTCAAGTAAATACCACTCATACACCAGGACCTGTGACCAAAGGATGGCTGCGTGTATCGCACCGCAAACTCGATTCAAATCGTAGCAAGCCTTACGAGCCCTATCTTTCGCATGATGAAATTCTCCCTCTAACTCCTGGGCAAGTCGTTCCAGTGGAGATCGAAGTATGGCCAACAAGTATGGTTTTCGAAGCTGGAACAAGATTAGCTCTGGTCATCGGTGGCACCGACGATCCCTCGACCGATACTTTCTTTCACAATGACAGCGCGGACCGGACATCTTCAAGTCTGCCTTCCATCACCACAATCTGGACAGGTTCAAACTACAACTCGCATGTTT
>JABDDY010000043.1 GCA_013287365.1 Chlamydiota bacterium | reverse complement strand
CTTGGGAGACTTTTCTTTTACTAGGACTGATTGTGTGATTCTAACTTTGAGTTTATCTGATTCCAGGATGGCCAAATTGCTAAGCAATTTCTGGAGCTTAGCAGTTTCAAAATTGCCTTCGTCTCCGTAACCGTCATATGCATTCAGATCATAGATATCCTTTGGTGCTGCAAACGCATCGTATTGGAAATAGTAAGTTGCAATCACCTGTTGCCCTTCATATAGGGATAGATAAACAACATGGCCCTCAGTCTTATCTATTTTATTCAAGAGTTCTGGAGCATGGTTGTTTAGCCAATTGGCAGTCAATTGAATGAGCGTTGTTTGAAAAGTAAACGGAGAGCCGGTCATTTCGTCCATAGAAATGACACCTTGCTGCACAGGAGAAACTGAAATGGAAGCAGGGGAAGAGGCTGCTGTCCCTACTTGGGTTTGAGGATTTTTTGTTGCCTGAGCAGGGGGAGGTAGCTGGGAAAGAGGGAGAGGGCGCTCTTTTTCTATAAAAAGAGAAGGTACAGAAGAGATCGGAATGGGTGTGGGAGCTGGCTGAGGAGATACTGAGAGAGGAGGAGTGGTGACTGCAGAGGGTGTCGATGTCGTAGTGGAAGCGGAAGAGACGCTTGTAGAGGAAGAATTCGTAGCTGAGGAAGAAGAGCCGCAGCAGAAGCAGAAAATCTTGGCAAGCAACTGACCTATTGCTGTGAAAAACGAACTGATTTTCTCAAACAAAAAAGAAAAACCGCTTTGATCTGATCTAGAACTGGTTAAAGAAGAAGAGCTGTTTTGCGTGTAGTCCGCGCGTACCCTCTGGGCAGATGAGTTGTTGCTAGAGTGATCTATATAAATATTTTTTTCACTAATAGGCGTTGGAACCATATTGTCTCCTGAATTTGGAAACCATTTTACTAGAAACTGGAGAATTTTTTAAACTAAAATAGTTTTTATTATAAATATTTATTTTAATTCAAAAGGACCATGAACCAAACAGCCCACAGGGAGTCAAGAAAAGCTCTTTTTAGAACCTTTTAATCTGTTTTTCAGTAAAGCCGTCATTGCGTAGAGCTTGATTGACTTGAGAGGAGGTCATGCGGGCTTCTTGGACAGGTCCCTTTGTTGTTGAAAAACGGTTAGCGCAGGAGAATTCTTGGACGTAGGAGTAAACATCATTGGTATGAACCTTGGGAGACTTTTCTTTTACTAGGACTGATTGTGTGATTCTAACCTTGAGTTTATCTGATTCCAGGATGGCCAAATTGCTAAGCAATTTTTGGAGCTTAACAGTTTCAAAATTGCCTTCGTCTCCGTAACCTTCATATGCATTCAGATCATAGGCAGCTGTTGTTAGATACTCATCGTATTGGAAGTAGTAATTTGCAACCACCTTTTGCCCTTCATATAGGGATAGGTAAACGACATGATTCTGAGTCTTATCTATTTTATACATGATGTCTGGAGAATGGTTTTTTAGCCACTTGGCAGCCGACTGGATGAGCGTTTCTTCAAGGGTAGGAGGAGCGTCTTGCTGCTTCCCCATAGGAGAAACTGAAATGGAAGCAGGGGAAGAGGTGGCTGTCTGGACTTGGGTCGTTTGAGGGTTTTTTGTTGTCTGAATAGAAGAGCGGGGACTTAGCCGGGAACAAAGGAGAGGGAGTTCTTTGGTTGTAAATAGATAGGCCAGGTCGCTTCTTTCAAGAAGTTCTTTTGTACTGCCTATCTCATATTCTGCAGCAACTCCAGCGTTTATTCTTCCATCAAGATTGCGGGCATAGGTTTGTTTGTAGAGGCGGAAGGCACCAGCAGAGTCTTCTACCTCTATGACCCTAACTTGAAGATTTTTATCCGATTCTAAATCGACTAAGTTGCGTAATAAAACTTCTTCCTGGAATCCACTTCCAACAGACCGATTTTCCGATTCGGTATGCTCGAAAACGTAACGCGGCAAAGTCCCCGAGTATGTGAATTTATTCTCATGCAAAGAGAGAATCACAAGGTAGTGGTTAGATGAATTTACACGATCAAATGAGACAGGGTCAAAATGTTTGTGAATCCAGGTAACAGCTTGCTCGAGCAGCTTTGACTGAATAGAAGGGGCAGCAGGAGCCGTTTGTGTAGCAGCACTAGGATTTGATGAAGGAGTGGCTGCTCCAGGAGATGTCGATGTCGTAGTGGAAGCGGAATTGGTCGTGGAAGCAGAAGAGACGCTCGTGGCAGAACTCGTAGCCGAAGAAGGGGAGCTCCAGCAGAAGCAGAAAATCTTGGCAAGCAGCTGACCTATTGCTGTGAAAAACGAACTGATTTTCTCAAACAAAAAAGAAAAACCACTTTGATCTGATCGAGAACTCGTTAAAGAAGAAGAGCTTCCTTGCAAATAGTCTGCCCGTGTCTTCTGAACCACTAAGCGGCCAGGCTCGTTTGTAAAAATTTTTTTACCTTGGATGGGTGTTGTCATCTTTTTTCCTATTGTCTGGATTTTGCAAGCCATTTTAGCAGAAATTCACAAATTTTTAATCGCAAATAGTTTTTTGTCTCTAGGATTGGTGTAAATAATTAACATTCAGATAGTTATATTATTATTTTGCGTTAAAAGGTCTCTGTGGTAGGTTTTTCTCTGTGAAAAAACTCTTTTTTCCTCTCTTCCTCCTCCTTTTCCTTGCTCGCCTACTTCCAGCCCAGCAGGTCGTCCCAGCCCAGCAGGTGCCAGCGCAAGAGGACTATCAGATAGAGCATGCTCTTGTAGGAGCCTATGCGGTCAATATGCGCACGGGCAAGGTGCTCATCGATCAAAATAGTGAGATGAGCCTCATGCCAGGTTCATGCCTCAAGCTAGTGACAACAGCCGCCGCTCTTGAGCTCCTTGGCCCTAAAATGCGTTTTGAGACGAAGCTAGAGTATGATGGAAAGGTTTCGGGTGGCGTGCTGGAGGGCAATCTCTATGTCCGAGGCGGGGGAGATCCCTGTTTGGGCTCTGATCGCTTCACCCCTTGGCAAAAGCAGCTCGAGCTTTGGGTAGAGGCTCTTGGGGCTCTTGGCATCCAAACCATTCGAGGGAAAGTCCTTGCAGATGCCAGCCATTGGGAAAAAGTGCTCGCTGTCCCGAGCTGGCTCTGGGAGGATCTGGGTAATTACTATGGCGCGGGCGCCTCTGCTCTTTCTTTTCATGAAAATTTCTACTCTTTAGTTTTTAAGCCCGGTGCAAAAATCGGGGAGCGCGCCTCTATTTTGCGGCTCGATCCTGCCATTTCCGATTTTACTCTGCACAGTGAAGTGACGACGGGGCCGGAAGGCTCGGGAGATAGGGCCTGTATCTATGGCTCAGAGTATTCGCCGCTTGGTTTTGTCTATGGCACCATTCCGGCGGGTGTAGAGTCGTTTGCGATTAAAGGAGCGATTCTCGATCCGCCTGCATTTTGTGCGGCAGCTTTCACAAAGGCTCTTCGTGCAAAGGGAATGGTTGTGGAGGAAAAGAATTTGCCTCTTTCAAAAAGTAGAACCTCTTTCCACACGACCTCTTCGCCCTCTGTTGCGGAAATTGTCTACTGGACAAATCAAAAGAGTCTCAATCTCTACGCCGAGCATCTGCTCAAAAAGATGGGGGAGACCCTTTATGGAGAGGGATCGACAGAGTATGGACTGCGCGCGGTTTCTTCTTTCCTACGGGCGCAGAAAATCGATTTGGCTGGATGGCAGATTGCAGATGGGTCGGGACTTTCGAGAAAAAATCTGGTAACGGCCAAGCAACTGGTCTCTTTGCTCATCAAGCTCCAGTCTTCAAGCCATTTTTCTCTCTTGTTGCAGTCGCTGCCGAAACAGGGCAAACATTTAAAGGCGAAGAGCGGCTCTTTTTCTTCAATGAAGGTGAGTTATGCGGGATACGCCGGGGACATTGCATTTGCGATTGTTGTCAACCACTGCACCGATAAGCAGAAGGTGGCCGAAAAAACAGCTCTTTTTCTTTCAAATCTAGATCATTTAGTGGAGAAGTCACATGATGCGATTGTTAATCCTTAGTTTCATCTGTTTGGCAAAATTACAAGCCTGTACAGGCATTAGGCTCAGCGCGCAGGATGGCTCGATCATCCATGGCCGAACGCTCGAGTTTGCTGTGGATCTGGATACTTCTGTAGTCGTGGTGCCTCGCGGGTACGCTTTTCCAGGAACCGTTTTGCCTGGCAAGGGGTTTCTCTATAGATCCAAGTATGCAATTGTTGGGGCCATGCTTTTTGATGATCTGGCTGTTGTCGATGGGATCAATGAAAAAGGACTTGCAGTAGGGACTTTTTATTTCCCAGGCTATGCGCAGTATGCCACTTTGAGTAAAGACAATCAGCTTCTTGCTCTTTCTCCCATCGATTTTCCAAGCTACTTACTTGCACAGTGTGCATCCATTGAAGAGGTCAAGGCTGTTTTGCCAAAATTGGCCATTGCAAATACAGCGCTTCCCTCTTGGGGGAATTTGACTCCGCCTTTCCACTACATCGTTTATGATCTTTCGGGCAAATGTCTTGTCATTGAGCCAATTGGAGGAAAACTTGTTGCCTATGAGAATAAGCTCGGCGTTTTGACCAATTCGCCCACCTTTGACTTTCACATGACAAATCTGCGCAATTACATCCATCTTCAGCCGCAAAATCCCCCTCCTCTAAAGATGGAGGGTCTCCTGCTATCTGGCTTTGGACAGGGGGCGGGGATGGTGGGACTTCCCGGGGATTTTACCCCTCCCTCTCGCTTTGTACGCGCTGCGCTCTTTTGCTCTACAGCGCTCCCTTCCAAGAGTGCCGAAGAAGCGCTGGGCCAAGCATTTCACCTCTTGAATCAGTTTGATATTCCCCTTGGCGCTGTACGCAGTGAGGGTGGGAAAAGTGATTATACGATGATGACTTGCGTGAGGGATCCGCAGGCGCTGCGTTACTATTTTAAGACCTATAGCAACCAGTCCATTTTGCTCGTTGATCTAAAGACTTTTGATTGGAATGCTAAAGAGGTTAAGAGACTGAAGACGCAAGCAGAATCAGAGAAAATTAAAGACATTTCTTCGTTTTTAGAATCTCACCCCTAGACCGGCGCCGGTTCTCAGTCCCCCGATATTGACTTTGCAGCTTCCGTGGGAGATTTTGGTGTAGTAGTAGTCTGCAAAGACATCGAGAAAAATACAGGAGCAAAAACAGTAGAGAAAGCCCGCTTTGCCCACACCGCCCCATCCCTGTTTGGAAAAGTGGGATTGGAGATTGGGCGCATGATCGTGGATCTTGGCCCAGGTGTAACTGGCACCTGCACCGAGGTAAAAGTAGAAATTGCAAAAGAGGGGGAAGTTGTACTTAAGGCCTGCGCTTAAAGGGTAGATTCTGATCGAGGTATCGTCATGAGCCCCTCTTGAATGGCCATGCCTTTGGAAGTAGTTAAAATTGGCCCACAAATTCAAATCACAGACGAGCCGAACTGCGGCTTCTGCTTCAAACTCGACGCCTCCATTTCTATAAATCTCGCGCACTTCATGAGAAGTGGGGTAGAAATAACCCACCCGCAGTTCTGTAGAGAAGCGCTCCGCCCATACCAGAGAGGGAAAAAGAAGGAGAGAAAATAGCCATTTTTTCATTGGAACCCCTTGTCGGTAATCATACCAATTATCGAAAATAAGTTCGAATTTCAGCTGCGTCAAAGCTGCCGGGATTCGACGATCGTAAGTTGGGTTGTATTGCCTTAATACTACCCAACTTACGATCGTCGAATCGCGGCGCTTTCACGCGCTCAAATTCGAACTTATTTTCGATAATTGGTATCAGATCATGTTTCAGGTTAAAAGGCAAATCTCAAGGCATAGAAAGCAGGAGAGCTTCACTATGCAGACCTGTGTCATTGACACAGACGAGCTGGTAGAAGTCTTTCTGTCCCGATTTACGGCCTCGATCTTTGTAGGTGAGTGAAGAGCCCGCGGGGATTGTGGCGATGAGATTCCCTCTGCGGTAGAGATGATAGGCTTTGACCGTTGAATCAGAACTTGGCGACCAGGTCAGTACGTTGATGATATCTGTTTGGAAGAGGAAGCTGCTCTTCACTTTTTTTCCGCTAAAATTTTGAGCGGAAAGCGGTGCCTGGGGTCCCGCGTAAAGGGCTTGAACAGTTTGTTTATCGCCTCTTTCTACGATCCATACAAGTGTAGCAGAGCCGAGATGGTTTATTGAGAGCCTTGGAGAGATTGTGGAAAGATCCGGTAAGGAGAGCAGCTGCGGGTCTTTGAGCCAGCTGCTACGGTTGTAGATATTGTGATAGATCGCCCCTTTACCTCCGGAATCTGTTTTTTGCCAAACGGCGTGAATGGTGCCATTGCCATCGATTCCAAGACTTGGGAAACAGAGAGAATAAGAGCTGGTATCGAGAGTAAGAGGAGCGCTCCATTTTCCCTTTTCATAGAGGCTTGCCAGAAGCTCATAGTTCTGTCCATTTTGCATGATCCAAAGGGCTACTGCATTTCCCTTGTCATTGAGGACAATCGCCGCTTCGGCAAGGGTGGCGCCTACAGAAGAAGGAGTGTAGACAGGCTGTGCAGGTCCATAGGAGCCATTTGAAAAATGGATGGCGCTTAGGCCCCCGCGGGCATCATTCCAGAGAATGATCGCATTACCTTCGCTGTTCATTTCAACGGCTGTAAAGGGGAGAGAAGCTGTCTGGCAGACATCCTTTGAGAGGGAGGGCCGTGAGGTCCAGCTCATGCCATCGTAGTAGGAGGCGTGCAGGCTGTCTGTCACCGGCTCACACCAGACGACAAGTGCTTTTCCCGAAGGGGATCCAGAAAGGACGGTGCTTGTGAGAAAATCGGGAGAGGAGTGGAGAGTTTCGGGCTCAGCTGCCAGGCTCTTGGGGTTTACCCCTTGCCAATGAGAGGTCATCTGATCTTCTTGGATGTGAAAGGTAAAATCGACAAAGCTTTGGCCGGCCCATGCTGCAACAGCTCTGTTCACAGAATCTAGATAGATCGCTGGGGTGGTGAAATTTTGCACGAGAAAGTTTTCAAAATGAGAGATCGTAGTGGGATTTGTCCAATTGCCATTCATGAAAAGAGCACTGCGCACAAAGTGGTTAGACCGGGTGGGATTGCATTCTAGCCAGACTGCTGCCGCATTTCCAAAGGAGTTGACAGAGATCGCGCTTAAAGAGGGATCTGTCCCCAAGGGGACAAAAGAGTGAACGTTCTTAGGGATTCCTCGCAAAAATTGAGCTCCTTTTGTGTAAAAAAGAGAAGAATCATCTGAGACGGTTGCAAAAATGACCGCACCTCCCGAGCCATCCACAGCGACAACAGGGCTTTGAATTTTTTGCGCGGTAAAAATGTCAACAGGTCCTTTCCAGCTACTATCTGCAGTGAGCAGTGCCCCGCTGAGAAAGACAAGTGTGAAGATGAAAGAGAAAAAAGCCCTTTTCATAAAGTCCCCTATAGAAGTACTAAAAATAAGAGAAAGAAGGGTTTTTTTCTAGAAAAAATGAGTTCAAGAACCTATCCGCAAATTCGAAGGCGCTGATTTTTGAATTTGCGGATAGGTTCAACGCCCACAAGTTGGACATTTTTTCACTTGCATCAACTTGTTTAAGTATTGCTGCAGAGTGATGATATAGGTCGCGTGGCTCCAGGTCAGAGGAGAAACAGAGAGCGGCTGGTGGGTGTAGGGATCGACCTGCTCGGCAAGCACGCCACTTGGTAGCGCATGGTCGGCAACCCATTCTAAAAGATGGCGCGCTTTTTCAAGATTGCCGTCCTCTTTAGAAGAGGCGATGAAATACTGCGCTAGCCATAGCGTTGTCACAAACCAAGGGTTGCCAGGGCCTTCTCCACGATAGTAGTAGGGGTCATTTTCATAGCGCGCCAGCCCCCCTGAGTTTTGGTGCCATAGCTTTGCGTAAATCTGTTCCATTGTGCTTTTGACCTTTGGGTCATCAGCAGAATAAGCGTCAAAAGCAAACGAACCGTAGAGGCTAGCGTCGATAGTTGCATCGACCTCTAGAGAGCCATCTTTGCGGAAATTGACCATTCTGGCAAATCTTTGCTCTTTTTCTAAATAGAGATACTTATCCATTGCAGAGCGGATCTCAGAGGCTGCTTGGAGATATGTTTTGGAGAGCTCTGTTTCTCCAAATGCTTCGGTGAATTTTGCAGCGGCTGTCAGTCCGCCATAAACAGCTCCAGTCGTAAAGGTCAGTACACCTCGTCGCTCTTCCCAAAGATCATAGCTGGGTAGAGGAAGGCCTGTTTTGGGATCGCGGTAACTCACCATGAAATTGGCTGCCCGCTTAATCAGTGATCGGTAGATCGGTTTGATGAATTCCACATCCTGGAAAATTTCGTAGTGTTTCCAAAGAGCCCAGAGCACAAGAGCCGTTTCATCTTCCTGGATGGGGAGCTCGGGGGTTTGCTGCTGGATCCAGGGATGCCAGGAGCTGCCAAGAGATCCGGAAGGGGTATATTTGTGGAGAAAATAGCCCTCTTTGGCAATGATTTTTGCGCAGAAGTAATAAAAGACCTCTGTAAAGCCATACCTGCAAAGATCGAGAGCATGAGCCGCAAGTGCCCCGTCGCGCGGCCACATATAGCTATAGGTGTCTCGATTGAAGAGCACCACATCGGAATCGTTAGCTGCAATGATGCTACCGCAGTTATTAATCTGCGAGCGGGTGATAAGAAGGCTTCGTTTGTACAGACGGAGGAGTTTTGGAGGAAGAAGCTCCTGACCTTTAGTTTCCTTGCTCACCCAGAGCTTCCAGTAGTTGCCTGTTCGAATAAGAAAGGATTCAGGGCTTCTTTTCTCAACAGCCTGGTTGAGCTGCTTGACCTCGTCCCAAGTCGTTCCGCAGCAGATCCAGTAGAAACAGCTCTTTTGCCCTTCTGCTGGCAGGCGGAAAGTAGTAGAGGCCACAGAATCGACCGATCCTTGTGCAATAGGGTTGCCGCTTAATACCCC
>JABDDY010000042.1 GCA_013287365.1 Chlamydiota bacterium | reverse complement strand
TTTGAGATTGGGTTTGCCGACCACTTTGCCGATGATTTTAGTCGCCTGTTCCATGGTGATTAGCTCAGGGCCGATAAACTCAAAGAGGCTCGATCCTTTGAATGTCAAAGCATCCAAGAGCTGCGCCATTTTTAGTGCGATATCTCTTGTCGCCACCATTGGGATGGCAAGGTCTGGCGCAAGGGGGGCGGTCACTTTCCCTGCCTGTTTCCAAGCGGGAAGAGAGAGGAGCAGGTTTTCCATGAAGTAGCCGGGACGAAAATGGAGGACATTTAAGCTGGGCATTTCATTTAGCCGCTCTTCTTGGCGGTGCAACTCTTTGATGGGGCCTGTGTGAGAGGAGAGGTTAGCTCCTATAGCGCTTAGGTTTAGCACATGGGAGATTTTGGCTTTTGCAAGGGCTTGGATGATCGCTTCTGCGGTGTTGTGCTGATAGACTTCAAAATCATCGGCGTCAAGAGCAGGAGGGATGAGAGTAAAAACCGCCTGACAACCTTTGAAACCCTTTGCCAGAAAGTCTATATCGGTAAAATCGCCAGCTAAGATCTCCGCTCCTTTGGCCTTGAGCTCCTGGAGTTTCTCTCTCCGCCTTCCAAGGGCTCGTACTTTGTGACCTTTTTTTAGCAGTTCTTCTGCTAGAATCCAGCCAATGTGACCGGTAGCGCCCATGATGGCAACTGTATGTTTAGCCATAACCCCTCAAAAGTAAAGAAATTTCTTTATCTCCCTTTTAAGAGGAAGGGAAAAATCTGTCAAGCGGTGAGGAGAATATCTTTTTTAAAGGTTTCGCTCTTAATAGGTTCTGCCAAAACGCGCGTAATATCTGCACCGAGAGAGGCCAGTTTTTGGGTGAGGTTCTCATAGCCGCGATCGAGATAGGTGATATTGGAGATCATGCTGACATCGGGAGCAATGAGAGCTGCCATGACATAGGCAAATCCCGCTCGCAGATCGGGAATCGCGATATCTTTGGACTGTAGAGGAGTCGCTCCTTTGACAATCAGACTGTGATGGAAGTTTTGAGAAGCAAAGCGGCAGTTTTTCCCTCCAAGACAGTGGGTGTAGAGCTCGATATCAGCTCCCATGTCGCGCAAGTTATGGGCATAGCCAAAGCGATTTTCATAGATCGTCTCATGGATCACTGATGTCCCATGAGCTTGCGTTAAGAGAACCACAAAAGGCTGCTGCCAATCTGTTAAAAAGCCGGGATGGACATCGGTCTCCAAATGCAATCCACCGCGGAGCGGACTCTGATAGAAAAACTCAATGCCTCCTTTTTTCACTTCAAAGCTAGCGCCGAGCTGACGGAGCTTATTGAGAAAGGCAATCATGTTGTGGTGTTCTGCTCCCTCGACAAAGACACGCCCCTTTGTGCTAATGGCAGCCATTGCTAGCGATGCTGCCTCGATCCGATCTGTTAGCACATGGTGTTCCACCTCGTAGAACTGGTGGGCCTCTTCAATGCGAATGGTTCTGTCGACATCGACCGAAATTGTGACCCCGAGCTTTTGTAAAAAGAGAATCAGATCGATGATCTCCGGCTCAATGGCCGCATTTTTGATGATCGTTGTTCCTTTGGCACGAGTCGCCGCTAAGATTGTATTTTCTGTAGCACCAACAGAGGGGAAGGGAAGGTTGATCACACTGCCCTTAAGACCTTTGGGGGCCTGCGCAAAATAGGCGCCCTCTTTACGCATCTCCCGATGCTCAATGACCGCTCCCATCTGCTGCAGCGCCTCGATATGAAAATCGATCGGTCGTCTGCCAATTCTGCAACCGCCCGCTGTGGGAACAATGATCGCCTCCTCTGTGCGACCGAGAAGCGCTCCGATCATCAAAATCGGAATGCGGTTAGCTCCCGAGAAGCGCTGTGGAATGTAGGAGGTTTTCAAAGACTTTGTCTGCACCTCGAGAATGCCCTCTTCGCAGTTCCACTGAATTTCGCTGCCAATCTCTCGGCAAAGATCGACGGTTACGGCGACCTCTTGGATGTGAGGCACGTTGTAGAAGACACATTTCTTGTTCGAAAGAAGAGAGGCCACCAGCAATTTGGTGATCGCATTTTTTGCTCCGGCCGCTTTTACAACTCCACTGAGAGGCAGGCCCCCTCGAATCCTTAACTTTTCCGTTTCCATGGCAGATATTCCCCCTCACCCAACAATACTGTTTTGCGCAATTTTAAGCGCTTTCCTTCTCTTGTGACAAGAGTTTTAGCAAGTAAGCTTCTCTCTTTCAAGTCGCTAAAAGAGAGCGTCAGGTGCTTGCCTAGAAAATGACGCTTTTGCATTTCAAGTGCCACATATCCCATCGTTTTGCGCGGATTGATCTCGACAATTTTCTGCAGAGCCTCTCCTTGTTTTGTCTTATAGATCATCGCATCGATGCCGAGATTTCCAAAAAATCCAAGCTCTGCGATTTCTTCTAAGAGCTCTTCATAAATCTTAGGATCAAAGGAAAACGAAGGGTTCCCCACTTCACTTGCTAGATATTTACCAAAGCTGTCGCTGTGACAAATCGTCAGACCCAAATAGCGAATCTCTTTAGCAGGGGTAATCTCCCACTGTGTGCTAAAGTCTATCACCCTCTGTACCCAAGGTTCAGCAATCAGAGGATGCCCTCTTGCCACAAAGGCAGAAAGAGCTTGTCTATTTAGTGGCTGCCCGGGCTTAAGAAAAAAATGGCCTCTACCTGCATTTTCCAAACAGTCCTTGATCACAAAGGGCCCCTGTATTTCCCTTGCAAGCTTCTCAATTTCATCCGGATGAAAAAGGCGTCTTGCCCCTGGCAAAGGACTCTTCTCAAAAGAAAAGAGCTTGCTGCTGAGCTTTTCTACAACTTCCCATTTTGGCAGATCATAAGAGGCTCCTTGTTCTTCGGCCCATTTTTTAATGAGACGAGAAGCTCCCCAATCGACAATGACGCTGCCAGAAGGAAGGGGCTCATCTAGAAAATAGAGCGATCTTGGCATCGGAAGCTTCGATTGCTGAAAAAACTCAGCCTCTGGTTTTGCATTCACCACTACCCCCTCATCTGGAGCGGCATAAAGCAGAGGCAGCAGTTGCAAAAGAGCAAAGATCGGATGGTCAGAAAATGCTGTTTTAAGATCTGAATGGATCTGTCCACTCACCTCTTGCTCAAAAAAGGCATTGCATACATGAATACGTTTAGCCACCAGGCCACTGTACCAAAATTCCCCTTTTCCTCATGATCTGGAGGTATGGCAAATAAAATCCGAGTTGGGCTTCTCTTTGGCGGATGCTCCTCCGAGCATGAGGTTTCACTTCTCTCCACAAAAAACGTTCTGCGAGCAATCGACCCGAGTAAATACGAGCTTGTGCTGATCGGCATTGATAAAGAGGGCCGCTGGCACGTATGCGATCCGAGCCACTATCTTCTTCAAGCTGACGACCCGAAGCAAATTGCTCTTGGCAAAAAAGTGGAGAGCGTCTCTTTGGAAACCTGCCGTACAATCAGTTTGGGGCGGGGACCCTGTCCGGTCGATGTCATTTTCCCCATGCTCCACGGAGCCTATGGAGAAGATGGTTCCATCCAGGGATTGCTCCGAGTTGCCGATCTTCCCTTTGTGGGCGCCTCTGTTCTTGGTTCTGCAATTGGCATGGACAAAGAGATCACTAAAAGGCTCCTCAAAGAAGCGGGGCTGCAAGTGGCCAACTTCATCACCGTGCGCTCTCATGAGCCATTTCCTACCTACGAGCAAGTGGCAGACAAGCTTGGATCCCTCCTCTTTATTAAGCCCTCAAATGGCGGCTCGTCTGTTGGGGTGAGCAAAGTGCGCAACAGAGAAGAGTTCGAAAGGGGGCTTAAACTGGCCTTTGCCTATGATCGCAAAGTGCTCATTGAGCAGGCCATCACAGGTCGCGAGATCGAATGTGCTGTCATTGGCAATGAAGAGCTGCTCGTCTCAATACCGGGCGAGGTCTTCCACCGCTGCGATTTTTATACCTATGAGGCCAAATACATCGACTCCGAAGGCACAACCTGTCAGATTCCCGCCAAACTCTCTGCGGAGCAGCTGAGCAGAGTCCAGACAGCAGCTCTTGCTGCCTACCGTGCCTTAAGTTGCGAAGGCATGGCGCGCGTAGACATGTTCCTCACCCCCTCAGGTGATGCGATTCTAAATGAGATCAACACCATTCCCGGCTTTACCTACATGAGCCCCTTCCCACGCCTCTGGGAAGCAAGTGGCATGAACTATACCGATCTTGTCGACCGCCTCATTACCCTTGCCATTGACCGCTACCAAAAAGACAAAAAGCTCAAGACTCATTATGAGCCCTAACTTTCGCGTAGGCATTGGCCAAGACAGCCACCGCTTCTTGCCCAACCATTCGACTAAACTCTGTCTGATTGGAGGCGTAGTCTTTGAAGAGACGCCGGGGCTCGATGCCGATTCAGATGGAGATGTCGTCCTCCATGCCATCTGCAATGCCATCACCTCCCTCACAGGCGTTCCCATCTTAGGAAAGGTTGCCATTGAGTTATGCCATAAAGATGGCATCACCGACAGCCGCGTCTACGTGCAGAAGGCCCTAGATACTCTCGGTCCTCACAAAATCCAGCACGTCGCCCTTTCGATCGAAGGCAAGCGCCCGAGACTTCAGCCACGCATTGATGCCATCCGGGCAACTGTCGCAACGCTTCTCCACATCGACTTTTCCCAAGTCGGCCTTACCGCCACCTCAGGCGATGGCCTTACCGACTTTGGTTGCGGCGACGGCCTCCAATGTTTCTGTATCCTCACTACGATGTAAGTTCTGTCTATGAACCTATCCGCAAATTGGAAGGTGCTCCTTTTCGAGTCTTTTTTCGTCGGTTTTAAAGCCGCTTCTTGGTCTACTTATCTAAGTATGTCCTGCGAAGCGGCTCTAAAAATGACAAAAAAATCCTTCAAAAATCAGCGCCTTCGAATTTGCGGATAGGTTCATGAACAACACTAAACAGATCATAGTCACGCCATACAACCCCGATTGGCCCAAGATGTTCGAAAGAGAGGCTGCAAAAATTAGGGAGGCGCTTGGGAGCAATTGCCTGGCCATTCACCACATTGGCTCTACCGCGGTTCCAGGCCTTTCCGCAAAGCCTGTCATCGACATGATCGGAGTTGTTCAAAACCCTGAGGCCGCTATTTTGCCCCTTGAAGCCTTAGGCTTTACGCATAAAGGCGAGTACAACATTCCCATGCGCTTTTATTTTAACCGTACAGAGGGGGTGGCAACGAACTTGCATATATACGCAGAGGGGCATCCGGAAGTCGAGCTGAACCTGCTTTTTAGAGACTATTTACGCAGTCACAACAAGGCGCGTGATGAATATGCTTGCTTGAAAGAGAGCCTTTTAAAAGAGAAGGCCTCCTACGAGAAAATAAATTCCGCGTTTACTGGCTACAATCTGGGTAAAGACGCCTTCATACGCAAGATCCTAAAAGCCGCGCACTTTAATTGCCTGCGCATCATGAAGTGCACCCACTACGCTGAATGGGAAGCCGCTAAAAGCCTCAGGAAAAAGTACTTCTTCGACCCGTTGTCTATAGAAGACCCCTATACATGGACCTTCGATCATCAAGATCACGTGCACCTGATCTTCTACAAAGGCGTGGACATAGTGGGCTATGCCCATATTCAACTGTGGCCGCGGGGAAGAGCTGCTTTAAGGATTCTTGTAATCGATGAACCCTATCGCCAGCATGGCCTCGGCAGCCAATTCCTCCAGTTTTGTGAGCAGTGGCTAAAAAAACAGGGCATTAAATCTCTTCACGACGAAGCGAGAAAAGAGGCTCTTAGCTTCTACCGCAAAAACGGCTATACGGAAATGCCCTTCGAAGATCCCAACGGTGAGCTGCCAAGTCCCTACGATGTGGCCATGGGGAAAGTACTCTAGACTTATTCGCAGGTCATAGTTAGAATACACCCATGGTTATTTTGTTCAATTTGCTAAGTTTCTTCGTTTTTGCCACCCAAGTTTTTGGCCACATCGAAAATCCCTCGTCTAATGCCGTAACGCTTGAGTCCTACGAGCTAGGGGTGCAAGAATATATCGACGGAACATCTCATGAGGTAAGCAGGAGTTTTAAAGGTTGGATTGATGCAACACTCTCTTACTTACCTGCACATGCTCAGATCATCGAAATTGGCTCTGGATTTGGAAGAGACGCGCGTTATATCGAATCGCTTGGATTCAGAGTAGAGAGAACAGACGCAGCGGAAGCCTTTGTCTCTTTTTTGCAAGGCAAGGGGTTTGCTGCGCGTACATTCAACATTTTAACAGACGCCTTCGATGCGCAGTACGATTTACTATTTGCCAATGCAGTCTTTTTGCATTTCACCCCTGAGGAATTAGAAACAGTCTTCGCAAAAGTCCACACCGCATTGAACAAGGATGGCATTTTGGCCTTTACAGTGAAGCGAGGAGAGGGCCAAGAGTGGTCAAATGCCAAGCTTGGAAGGCCACGCTATTTTTGCTATTGGAGCGAAAATAGGATTTTGCCCTTGTTAGAGCGCGCCGGGTTCGAAGTCATTTATCTTGGGGGAGACGAGGTATTTCTGCAAATCATCGCGAAACTGAAGTAGTTGCGCTCGTCACCATTTGGGCTACGTGAAAGCTCCCGCGGCTCTTCGATCGAAGAGCCCCGGGGCTTTAACGTAGCCGAAATAGCAAAGACTTTCGTGGCTGAGCACTAATCTTCCCTAGCCAGTTTCTGTAAAATTTTCACGCATCTATTTGTCTCTTTTCCGAGCCCTTTGAAAAATTGCTCGTCAATTGCCTCTACAAGGGGAAGCGCTTTTTCGATCATTTTTCTGCCCTCTAGAGTGACGCTCGGGAATTTTGTGCGCTGGTTGCCCTTTTTGAATGGTCTTGCGATGTACCCCTTCTTTTCAAGTGTGCGTAACACTTGAGAGGTCATGGTAATATCTGTCTTGCAATGGCGAGCGAGTTCCACTTGAGAGATGTGCGATTTTGTGCGATGCAACCATCCCAAAGAAGCAAGCAGAACAAATTGCGGATGGGTTAGGCCAATTTCCCCAAGAGCTGTTTCAAGCAACCTTCTCCATTTTGTGCTCACTTGCCAAAGCAAAAAGCCAGGGCTCTGTTCGGGTCCCTCAAAACGGGTGACTTCTCTCCAGGAAATCTCTTTCATTTCATTTTTTCTGCTTTTTTTACCATTGCGAGCATTTCTCTTGCTAGATTCTTCTTCATCTCCCGGCCAATCAAAAAAGCAAACAGATAGGCAAGAGGCCCCTTCATCTCAATGCGGTGTGTGACAGCTGTCTTTTCTCCCGACCGTGCCATTGAGTGGGAAACAACAATTTTTGCCCCAAATAGGCGCGCTTCGTCGGTAAACATCCTCATCGGCTCGACCTTTGTCAACTCTGTTTGCACCAGGGGCCCTCCTTTGGGTTTTAATCTCCCTCTAGTGCCAGTCTGGAAAGGCCCATCAATTGTACTAAACTCCAATCCACAATCCCAGCTACTCCAATTCTCTACGTCCTCCCATACTTTCCAAACTTGCGAGGGTAAAGCGGATGTTTCCACAGTGTGTTCGATCAGCAGCATGCCGTCTCCTTATATTTGCATGCACATTATATGCATGCATAGTGTAAGACTCAACAGAAAAATATTTTTAATCATCTGAAATTGACACGCGATGCGTGGCAAATGTTTCTGGAGAATTTTTGCCGAAAAGCAGTTATCCTAAACCCATTGCAGCCGGTTTATGCCGGCTGCTTTTGTGCGAAAAGAAAACATTTCATTATTGATGAAGAATCCAAGAATGGGAATAATAGCTCAAATAAAATGGAGCTCACATGCAAAAAACAGCCACAAAAAGTCCCCCCATCCACCTCATTGGCATCTCTGCTCGCACCAGCTATAGCCAAGAGCGCGATAAAATGAGAGGTCTGATTTTCCCTTGCATACAGCGCTATTTTCATGGTGCGCTTTTTGAGAAAATCCCTAAACGAAAGAAGCCCGGCACAACTTTTTGTGTCTACACCGACTACGAGAGCGATTATACAGGCGCCTATACCTATTTCATTGGAGAAGAAGTCGATTCTTTTGACCATCTCCTCCCTGAAGAGTTTCAGAAATTGACCATCCCCGAGCAGCAGTATGCGAAATTCACAACGGGACCCGCTCCTATGCCGAGCGTAATTGTGAATGCTTGGGAAAATATTTGGAAAATGTCTTCTGCCGAAATAGGAGGCCGTCGCCGTTATGCTGCAGACTTTGAAGTCTATGATGAAAGGGCTTCTGATCATCAAAATATTGTTTTGGACATCTATGAGGGCCTCCACTCCTGAGGAAGGGATGAACTACGATCTTCTGAAGATCAAGTCCTACAAATATTGGGATGTCTATTTGCACGAGAATCAGTGCTACCTCGGCCGTGTCTTTGTCCTTCTCAGAGAGGATCAAGGCGTGGAAGACTTTCTATCGATCAAGGGAGAAGTGCGGGAGGAATTTTTTCTCATTGGACAGCAGGTGAAAAACGCGCTTAAGGAGCTCTTCAAGCCAGACAAGATGAACTACGCGGCTTTGAGCAACACCTCCGAGAAAATCCACGTCCATTTTGTCCCGCGCTATAAAGAGCCGCGGGAGTTTGGAGGAATTGTTTTTCACGATACTCGCTCGGGCAAAAATTATGCCCCCTACGACCGCTCTTTTGTGCTCGAGCAGTCCCTGCTTTTTAAAATCCGAGATACTATTAAGGAGAAGCTGCAAAAATGAATCTACAAAGCGCTTTAGACACTGCCAAAATCCACCTGGCAACAGAGAGCGAGCAAATTCGATCTTGTTACACCGTCATGCAGCAACTGCGGCCCCATCTTGCCTCTCAAGAGGCATTCATCGAGCAGGTGCAGCGCCAGCTTGAAGAGGGATATCAGTTGGCCTACATCGAGCAAGGTGGGCAAGTAAAAGCAGTTGCTGGATTTAGGTTCCTCGAGTTTTTAGCGTGGGGCAAGGTTCTCTACATCGATGATCTTGTCTCAGATGTTGGCGCAAGAAAACAGGGTTATGGAAGGAGGCTCCTGCAGTGGGTGATCGATCAGGGGAAAAAAACCAAGTGCGACCAGATTCACCTCGACAGCGGGCCTCAGCGCCATGACGCGCATAGGCTCTATCTCAATCATGGTTTTAAAATCATTGGCCACCACTTTGCTTTAGAGCTCTAGGACTCGACTTTAGCTTTTTCGCTCATT
>JABDDY010000041.1 GCA_013287365.1 Chlamydiota bacterium | reverse complement strand
CTCATGGAGTTTGTAGAGAAGATCGAGGAAGAGAGGTCCCATCTTCCCTTTGAAATTGATGGGGTTGTGATCAAGGTCGATGACCTCAAGCTCCAGGAAGAGCTCGGGGCTACAGGCAAAAGCCCGCGCTGGGCTATTGCCTACAAATTTGCCCCTCTGCAAGCCAAAACTCAGATTCTGGACATCACCGTTCAGGTAGGGCGAACGGGCGTGCTCACCCCTGTTGCCGAACTTGAACCCGTTTCTCTTGCCGGCAGTCGGATTTCCCGCGCTACCTTGCACAATCAGGAGGAAATTGAGCGCAAAGATATCCGCATCGGCGATTTTGTCATCATCGAGAAGGGAGGGGATGTCATTCCCAAAGTTGTAAAGGTCGATCTCAAGAGCCGCCCCCCTCATACCCATCCTTGGAAAATGCCGAGCCACTGCCCCGTCTGTGGATCGGAGGTGATTCAATCTTCTGGTGAGGTAGCCGTCCGCTGCCCAAGTGACAAGTGTAGCGAGCAGCTGCTGCGGCGTCTCACCTCTTTGGGATCCAGTAACTTTAAAGAGCCAGCAGCCGCGTTGCGTGGATTGGCCCAAGGCGCCTCACCCTCTTCCTCTTTTTTTTGATTGGCAAGATGAAAAGAGGAGAGGGGAAGATAGACCTCTCCGCGCACCTCGAGCTGCTCGGGAGGATGTTCCATGGAAAGCCGGAGGGGGAGTGACGCGATGGTCTTAGCCCCTTCTGTAATGTCGTCTCCCTTGTAGCCATCGCCGCGGGTGAGCGCCTGACTATAGACCCCCTTTTCATACAAGATCGAGACGGCAACCCCATCCATTTTGAGCTCAGCACTAAAACAGAGCTCTTCTTGCCCCACATTTTTTAAGACCCGTTTGATGAAATCTTCAATCTCTTGCTCGGAGTAGCTGTTGGCAAGAGAGAGCATAGCAGAGCGGTGCGCTTTCTGCTGAAACTCTTTGAGAGGGGCGCCTCCCACTTTCTGTGTCGGAGAAAAAGCTGTGATCCATTCGGGATGGAGTTTCTCTATTTCCTCAAGACGCCTCGCCAGCTGATCATATTCATAATCGGCAATAATGGGCCTGGCCTCTATGTAATAGAGACGATCATGCTTTTCGATTTCCTCAATGAGCTTTAGGTAGTCAGATTTTGTCATGATACGCGAAAGATCATCGTCGCCAAGGGGGCAAGAACAATCGTCAGGCCAGCGGGAGAGATCTCCACGCTCTGATTGATTTTATCCGATCCTCCATATTCTCTCCTATCGGTATTAAAAATTTCTTTCGCCGCAGTAAATCCCCTTAACCCAATGCGATACTCAGAGAAAAAGGTCGGGGTAAAGTGGTGGACAATCAGAAGGGTCTGCCCCTCGGCTCTGCGCAGGTAGCAGAGCACAGAATTTGTCTGATCGGAGAAATCGACCCACTCAAAGCCACGTGACTCAAAATCCCACTCAGAGAGTGCGGGGTGTGTGAGATAGAGGTGGTTGAGCTCCTTGATGCATCTTTGCAGCCCCTCATGTCTGTCATACTGGCAGAGGTACCAGTCGATCTCGCGGCCAGAGTTCCACTCTTGCCACTGTCCAAATTCCCCACCCATAAAAAGCAGTTTTTTCCCCGGAGTGCCAATCATGTAGCTGTAGAGGAGCCGCACACCGGCAAACTTCTGCCAGTCATCGCCTGCCATTTTGGCAAGCAGACTCCCCTTGCCATGGACCACTTCATCATGGGAAAGAGCGCAGACAAAGCGCTCGCTATAGATGTAGATCATCACAAAGGTGAGCAATCCCTGAGTATGCAGCCTAAAGACGGGATCGGTAGAAAAGTAGCGGAGGGTATCATTCATCCAGCCCATATTCCACTTGTAATCAAAGCCAAGCCCTCCCATCTCTAAGGGTCTAGTCACTCCATGGAAGGCAGTTGACTCCTCTGCAAAGGTGATGGCCCCTGGAAATTTTTGATGCACAATCGAATTGAAATGGCGCAGAAATTCAATCGCTTCCAGATTGAAATTGGTCCCATAGGCATTTGGAACCCACTCCCCGGCTTTGCGCCCATAATCGAGATAGAGCATTGAAGCAACCGCATCGACACGAAGCCCATCGATATGCATTTTGTCCAACCAAAAAAGGGCACTTGCAATCAAAAAATTGGTGACCTCGTGACGCCCATAGTTGAAAACGCAGGTGTCCCAGTGGGGATGGATCCGCTGTTTCTCATCTGCATGCTCATAGAGAAAGGTCCCATCAAACTGGGCAAGACCATGCTCATCTGTTGGAAAATGGGCAGGAGCCCAATCCATGAGAACACCAATGCCTAGCTCATGCAAATGGTTCACAAAGTATTGAAAATCGGCAGGCGTTCCAAAGCGACTTGTCGCCGCAAAATAGCCGGTGACCTGGTATCCCCAGGATTCATCGAGAGGATGCTCACAAAGCCCCATGAGCTCAACATGGGTAAAGCCCATCTCCTTGCAGTAGCTAGCAAGTAGCGGCGCGAGCTGTCTGTAGTTCAAAAAACGACCACTCTCTTTTTTCCATGACCCCAGATGCACCTCGTAAATAGTCATGGGAGATGCGCCTGTGCGATAGCGGATCCGCTCTTCCATCCACTTGTGATCGCTCCAGATAAAACGACTCGGATCAAAGACCATAGAGGCTGTACTTGGGCGCAGCTCTGTGTAAAACGCAAGAGGATCTGCCTTAAGCTTGCGCTCCCCCGCTTTGGTGTGAATCTCAAACTTGTATTTTTCTCCCTCCTTAATGCCCGGAACAAAAATCTCCCAGAGCCCCGAAAAACCCAAAGAGCGCATCGGATGGGCTCTTCCATTCCAAAAATTGAAGTCGGCAACAAGCGACACACTACGCGCATTCGGCGCCCAGACCACAAACTTGGTTCCCTGTACCCCTTGATGGGTGATGACCCTCGCCCCTAGAGCGTTGTAGAGCTCATAGTGGACCCCAAGGCCAATGAAGTAGTGATCCCAAGAGCCAAGCGTCGGAGAAAAGGCATAAGGATCGTGGGCCAAAATCCCATTGGCATAATAGACGCGGTAGTCAGAGCAAGTAAGAGAGTCTTTTGTGCAGCTCCACTCAAAGAGTCCAGCCGGATGGACAGATTTTGCCTCCACAATCTGCCCGCGCACCTCCAGATGGCAGCTTGCAGCCCCAGGTCGCCAGAGCCGAATCAGCTCCTTCCCAGGCTCTTGTCTTTGTAACCCCAAAAAATAATGGGGGTCAGCAAACCCCCTTTCGAGAAGGAGCCCCTCTACTAAAGAATCGTGGATGTTCATACTAATGAGCGTATAGCATGAAGAGGGCTTTGTTACGTAATTGGTTTTTAATATTTTCACCACAGAGAGCAGTAGAGTAACAGGGCTTTTTTATTAAAAAAATTTGACAGTTCTTGAACATCGATTATCAGCAACTTTAAAAAACCCCCTTCTTTTTCTCTGTGGGCTCTGCGATCTCTGTGGTAAAAATAAAAACTAACAACCACAGAGATCACAGAGCCCACAGAGAAAATGACTTAGACTGGACTTTAGCCATTTGTCGGACGCCCTTTCTCTCTCTCAGAAGACCGATTTTTTTAACCATTTTCAAAAGGTGGCGTTTCAAGCCTACCTTTTGGAAATGGTTAAAAAACTTGGCCCCCTGAGAGAGAAATCATCGTCCTCAAATGGCTAAAGTCCAGTTAGACACACATTATGAGACATCAAAATCACTATCACATCTTTTTAATCAAAAGACCTAAGGAGAGGCCCTGGCCTCTCTCTACCACTCTCTGTGGTTAAATATCTTATTTTAAGAGTGAAAACTAAAAAGGCTCACTCAGAAAACCGATCGAGGAAAAGAGAGCTGCCGCCGCTACAGAAAAAGGGCTTTTCGCTACTGGCTTGTCTGCCCTTATCTTTGAGCGAAGAGCGGATGCGAAACGAGCTGATGCCCTTTTGGAGCTTGAAGAATCGCTCTCCTGTATAAGCAGGAGAGAAAACCACTTTTTTAATTCTCTTCTTGGACCACTCAAAGCTGAGCTGATCCCCACGGGCAGTTTGCACAAAAATAAACCGACCGGCATGACACTCAGGAGGAAAATGGGGAAGTAGAGAAATTTCTCCTTCTTGTTCGAGAAAAAAGAGCGCGCGAATCTGCCTTGCTCCTTCGTGAAGCAGACCAAGGGGGGAGATGCCTTTATCCGCCTCATGGTTTGGAAAAAGCCCCTGGTACTGCTCATCGAAAAGTCGCGGGGATAAGATCCCTTGGATACACCCGAGCAGCACTTGGCGCCAAAGGTAGACGATCTCGACCTTCGAGGCCCTCTCACAAGAGGCTAAAAGAGAAAAACTACCCACCTTGTGCAGGGCAGCTTTTGGCGTTTGCTGGGCCAGAAGAAGCCAAAAAGGCCAGATCTCGCAGGGATCGAGACGCGCTTTGATAAAATCCCAGTTCTGCGCCTTGTGTACCCCAAACGAGAGCCTCTCCTTTTGGGGCGGCAAAGGATCGGGCTCCAAGGAGACAAATGGCAATTTTTTCCCATCCAGTTCAATCCCCTGCTCATTTGCCTTTAAATAAGAGCAAAAATAGCCCTCCTTAGCTCTGCCAAAAAAACGGATAAAGCCCCTTTCTAGATCCTGCTGCACAGTGAACCCTTCGATGGGGCCCGTGTGAGCGAGAGGGATTTCCTCTCTTTGCCCTGTGCCCAGATGGTGAAAGCGGAGGAGCGCCGGGAAAACCTGCACCTCCCAAGGTGTCCGAGGAATGAGGGCAGAGGTACCCGGCAAATGAGAAAAGGGGGCCAGTTTTTTCCGAATCTCTATTTGCATAAAAGCCCCTCGGGAAGATTTTCCACACAGCGCACCGTGACCAGTTCATTGGAGCTGCGCTTAAGGACTGGTACAAGCGCGCGCAAAAAATTGTGGGTATGCCCTGCAAAGTAATCTCCCTCCTGATTTTCTAGAAGAATCTCTAGACTTTTTCCGACATAGTGGCTCCGCAGCTCGAACGCGACCTGCTCAGAGAGTCGCAACACCTTTTGTTTGCGCTCTTCGATGAGAGAAGCTGCCACCTGATTGGGGTAGAGAGCAGCGCGCGTCCGCTCGCGCTTGCTATAGGGAAACATGTGCACCTTGGCAAATTGCACCGAGCGGATCACCTCGAGGGTCTCTTCAAAATCGGCCTCTGTTTCCCCGGGAAATCCCACAATCACATCCGTTGTGAAGGTAAAGTCGCTGTGGGCCTTTTTAAGGCGTTCGATCGTATCGAGAAAAATCTGACGCGTATACTTGCGATTCATGCGCTTTAAAATCACATTCGACCCCGACTGCAGCACGATATGCAAAGAGGGACAGGTCGTTTTTCCCTCAAGAATGGCAGAGAGTAGCGCATCATCGACCTCGTCGGGATCAATGGAGGAAACTCTGAGGCGACAGAGTCCCGGCACCTTGTCCACTTGCCGCACAAGATCGGAGAGACGCTCATTGTTTTCAGTCTCAAAATCGCCGATATTGATCCCGGTTAGGACCACTTCCTTGCAGCCATTTTGGATGAGAGTCTCTACTTCCCGGAGAATCTCTTGCATGGGACGAGAGCGCGAGCGACCACGGACATAGGGAAGGATGCAGTAGGTGCAAAAGGAGTTGCATCCATCCTGCACCTTGACAAATGCGCGCGTATGTCCGCCAAAAACATCGATCGAAAATTCGGGAAGCTCTTCTTCAGGAAAAAGTCTAGCAAGAAGCTTTTCTTTTTCGTGGTTGGGCACAAGGTGAGTTACCCCTTGCATGGATCCTATTTCGCCAGGTAGCCTTTCGGCAAGACACCCAGTGACAAGCAGCTCACTTCCCGGATTTTGCGCCGCCAGTTTGCGGATCTGATAGCGAGAGGAGCGGTCGGCCCCCTCTGTGACTGTGCAGGTGTTGACCACACAGACGCCAGCCTGTTCTTTATCTCCTGCCTCTACATAGCCCATTTCTCTGAGCTGCTTGGCAAAGGCCGCCGATTCATACTGATTGGTACGACAACCAAGCGTGACAATTTTAAACTTTTTATTATCTGACATTATGAAGAGATTATCGGTGGATTTTTCTTTTTTTCGTAGAAAAAAACTCAGAACCAAAGTAAAATATACGCAAACTACTTCAAAAATTGAGAATCTGCCAAGGAGGCGCCCGGAATTTAAGTCAGGCGAAGCCGGCGCCGAAGCAGCTCAACTTGAATAAGTTGAGCGATGCAGGCGGGCTAAAATTCCGTGGCTGCCAACGTCGGCAGAAACCAATTTGTGAAGTAGTTTGTGTATAATCCCATTTAAAAGGAGAAAACCATGGGAGCCATTCTTCCAACCAGTCTAGTCGATTTTGCTCAAGGGGTCTGTCGCGGAACGACTCTTACTCAAGCCAAACGGCTGGAAGACTCCGTTCGAACAGGGAGAAACCAGTATTTAACAGCCGCCTTCCAATGTGGAGAGGTCAACTGTACCACGCTTCTTGCAGAAAGTGCGGTGACAACCTCTCTGGGAGCTGCTCCTCTTCCACTTCCCTTGCGAGCAATTGTCTATGTTAGCCCCGCTCTGCTTGCCTTGGCGATTAAAATGGAGTTTGCACCAAGAGATGTACAGAAAATTTTAATTTTCATCCAAGATCACCTAGGCACCGTTTGTCAAATTATTTCTGTCGTCTCCTCTGTGGCCCTCATCTGCTTTGGCAGCTTCATCCTCGGAGGCACCTCTCTTGCGATTCTGGGAATAGGCTTCCTAGACAGAGAAGGGTTACTCCCTGAGCGTGTACGGCACATCATTCACGATTATAGTCTCCCCGTGATCGCTTTTTCTGGGATCATCGATGGTTCTCTCTCTGGAATTGTGGGGACTGCTCTTTATATCGGCTTGAAATGTATCTCTTTCTATTTTGACTGGAGACACAAAGTGGCGCTAGACGCCATCCCAGCAAGAGAAATAAAGGGAGGAGCACTCTCTTACCAAGATCTACAAGATTTGGTGAACGGCACAGCACAGGTCGAGATCAATCGCGACTATATCCATTACTCCGCTCTTCCTCCTGCTCCCAATGTCGATATTGATCTGTTGAATCAGCTATTTGGTACCATCGACTGGCAGAAAAATGGTGGGCAGCATATGCATGCCCTGCGAGAAAAGTTAAAAAGGGATCCAATCTTTAAAGACAGGATGGGTGATCTTTCTCTCGTTCCGAGAACCGATCAAGAGCTCATCGATTACGCGAAAAACAACTTAGCTAACTTCATTGCTAATACTAAAGCGCATCACATGAAAAATGGAGAGATTCGCAATTATGACATGCTCGAAATCTATCTAAAGATCAACGCAGACAATCTCCAAAAAGAAACTCATGAAGTCACTAAGGTCGATGGACTGATGAGGCTCGCTGTAGAAGCGGGCGCCTATTGTGGCCCTGGACGATTTGAAGCAACCGAAGATCTTTTTTCTTCATCTGTCAATGACATGCCAGGCGTTACCTTTAGAACCAAGGTTCTACATACCCTGCAGACAGCGCGCAACCGCTGGTTCGACGGTTTGTACCAGAAGATGATACGCTCCCCTCAAGGAGCCGCAGTGAACCATCTCATTGATTGGTTTGACGTGCACATTCGGAACCAAACCATAAAAATATACGCCGATTCTATAGGCCTACGAAAAGCGGGTGCTGACAATGACGCAACAGCTGTGATTGATCCAATGGCCAAGGCCTATTTCTTGTGGTACTTTGACGATCCAATTGCGACAGGGTTCTGGAACGATCATGATCTAGGTGAAGTATTAACTAGCTTAAACCAAGCCATACAGGAAAACGCTCTGCCGAGGGCCGAGTATTACGCCTGGTGGCAGCAGTGGATCCAAAATGCGCAAGTGAGTGGGGAGACAAGGACCGCTCTTTTTGATACAGCCATAGATACTACGCCCTCTCTTCTCGGCAGAAATTTTGAGCATCAAAATGGGAACCTGGACTCCTTCCTTGTGAGGGCCATGCTTGTCGATATGGGTGTTTTGAAACTGGTACGCCCAGCCACTCAATCTGCCCCTACAGGTCGAAGAGCCGAACTGATCCCTCTCAGAGCTTAAAAACTCAGGTTAAACGCCATTGTCAGAATCAAAGTAGCCATGCCGGCGCAGGGAGAAAAAGCTTTTTTTGCCCACGATGAGGTGGTCATGGAGGGCAATGCCCATGATGCGCGAGGCCTCGAGCAAACAGCGTGTGAGCTGAATATCTTGTCTTGAGGGCGAGGGGTCGCCGCTTGGGTGGTTATGCACAAGGACAAGGCTATGGGCCCCATGGCGCACGGCTGGATGAAAAATCTCTCGCGGATGGATCAGCACCTCAGAAAGAGTTCCGATCGCAATCACCTCGCGATGGATCAGCCTGCCTCGTGCATCACGCAGTAGTACAAGAAGAACTTCCTTGTCAAAATGGCCAATCTCTGTTTTGGCAATCTCAAAAGCAGCTTCTGGGTCGGCAACGATAGGATGGAGCGGCTGAGCGGCCTTGGCAAGTCTTGTCGCTAAAGAAAGGGCAGCTTTTAAAAGAATCGCTTTTGCCTCTCCAATGCCCTTGACCTCTTTGAGTTCTTTCACCGATGCTTTTGCAAGCCCCTCAACACTTCCAAAGCGGAGCAATAGCTCTTGGGCCAGCATCAGCACCGGTTTGCCGCGCATGCCCGTTCGAAGTAAGATGGCAATCAGCTCCTGGATCGACAAGCTCTCTGCTCCATCGCGACAGAGCCGCTCGCGTGGCAGCTCAGCAGAGTCGACACGGGAAAGGTTTCTCGTTTTTTGGCGCCTACGAGCACGCTCTTTTGGAAAATAGGGGGCTCTCTCTTCGACAAGAACAAAAGAGTAGCCACCAAAGCTCATTGGCTCAGAATCGGTCTCGCGCAAAAGAGAGCGACTGATTTTGAGAGGAAAAAGAGTCATAAAAACTGGGCTACTTTAGATTCAAGAGAAAGGGGAATCTCTACCTGCATGAGGATATCATTTTCCTCATATTCTAGGGCAAGCACCTTTGCCTGCCGCATCAGCTCAGAAACTAAAGCGTAGTGACTCTGAGGGATACGTAAGGAGACTGTTTTTCTCAGCGAGGCAATCTCCTTCATCATGAGCTCAAGCAGCTCCTTAAAGCCACTCCCATCCTTGGCAGAGATGGCAACCGTATTGGAATACTCGATCCTGAGGCGACTGAGCATCAGCCTGTCCTGGCAAAGATCCACCTTGTTCAGAACATGGATCACCCTCTGATGGGTCGCCCCTAACTCTTTGAGCACAGTAGTAGCTGTCTCGGCCTGCAAAATGGCCTCCGGATGGCTCGCATCAATGATGTGGAGCAAGATATCGGTATGAACCGCTTCTTCCAGCGTGCTTTTAAAAGCAGCGACTAAGGTATGGGGAATCTTGCGAATGAATCCCACCGTATCGATGAGCAAAATGGTCTGCTTATTGGGAAGGGTATAGCGGCGCGTTGTCGTATCTAAAGTGGCAAAGAGCTGATCCTCTACAAGGACATCGGCCTCTGTGAGCGCTCGCAAAAGAGTCGATTTTCCAACATTTGTGTACCCCACAATGGCAAAAGTGGGAATTTCTCTTTTGAGCCTTGCTGAGCGCTGCTGCATCCGATGGGCATGCACCTCTTGAATCTCTTTTTGCAAACGGTTGATCCGCTCGCGGAGCAATCGCCGATCAAGCTCAATCTGCTTTTCCCCCTCGCCCTTGAGGTAGCCGCCCCCCCCTGCAACCTGGCGAGAAAGGTGGGTCCAGAGCCTTTTCAAGCGCGGCATCTGGTACTTGACCTTTGCAAGCTCAATCTGCAGACGCGCCTCTCTTGTCTGGGCCCTTTGCGCAAAAACCTCGAGGATCAGCTCTGTCCGATCAATGACCGCTTTTTTCCAGAGCTTTTCCAAATTGCGCTGCTGGTGGGGCGAGATCTCGTCATCGAAAATGAGTAGATCGATCTCCTCAGATGAGGCAAGAGAGCCTATCTCCTCCAATTTCCCTTCTGCTAAAATCGTCGCAGCGACCATGCGGCGCACCTGACAGGGGATTTTCTCCACAGTCTTTAGACCATAGGTCTCGGCGAGCCTCTCCAG
>JABDDY010000040.1 GCA_013287365.1 Chlamydiota bacterium | reverse complement strand
TTGCGGGCGCTGACAAGAACACGCGTCTCAAGAGAGCGGATGGTCTGGTTGTAAGACTCGACAGCAGTCGACAAAGCCCTCCCCGTCTTAGAAAAATGGGCTGCCATATCTCCAATGCGTTTATAAAGCTCATGACCTAAGTGGCTGACCTCTTCGACATGGCGACTCAAGCTTTCCTGCTTCCATCCATAGGCAATCGCCCGCAGCAGCGCGATTAATGTGGTCGGAGTAGCCAGAACTACCCCTTGCTCAATGCCCATCTCAATCAAGGCAGGATCCTGCTGCAGGGCGGCGCTGAAAAAATTCTCCGACGGAAGAAAGAGCACAACAAACTCAGGGGTAGGCTTGAAGTGGAGATAGTAGGACTTCTTGCCAAGAGCCACTGCATGGCCTCGCACAAGTTTGGCATGTTGGCCAAGCAGCTCGATTCTTTTGGATTCATCCTCTGTCTCGATCGCGTTTAAGTAGGCCTCCATAGGCGCTTTTGCATCGATGATGATCTGACGGCCTCCGGGAAGCTTGACAATGAGATCGGGGCGCGCTCTCCCTTCGTCGCCGGTCTCTTGCTCGACAAAATCGCAGTGGCTCAGCATACCGCAGAGCTCAACCACACGGCGCAGCTGAATCTCTCCCCAGCGACCTCGTGTTTGAGGCGAGCGCAGCGCCTTGGTGAGGGTGGAGGTCTCATGCATGAGTTTCCTCTCAAGCTTAAGTAGATGGCCCAGTTGCAACTTGAGATTCTGGTGATCTCCCTTTCGCTCTTTCTCTAGTGCTTTTAACCCATCGTCTAGAGCCCCGAGCCTTTCCTTCACTGGAGTGATCATCTGTTCGATCGAGGCGCGCCTTTGCTCCAAATCGCTTTTTGCCCCTTCTTGAAATTTCTCAAAATTGACACGCGCAAGATCGAGAAAGACCTGATTATTGGTCTCTAGAGCCTGATGGGAAAGAGCGCGAAAACTGACGCTGAGCTCTTCTCTCATCTCTTTTGCTTGTTTCACCTTCTCTTCAGCGAGCAAACAGCGCATCTTCAGCAGGTGAAGTCTCCAGAGCAGATAGAGGCAAACAAGGGTGAGGCAAAGGCAAGTGATGAGCAGATCACTCCTCATCGTCTGGCTCAAACTCTTCTAGAGTTTTGGATTTTTTCCCCGCAATGAATCGAATCAGAGCGAGCACAGAGCCGATGATGATGTACCCCCAAGAGAGTGTCGTCAAGGTGATGGAGAAGAAATAGAGCACTCCATAGAGAAAAAAGAGAGCGAGGACCACTGTGATGAAGACAAGTTGAAAAGAGGGAACACGAAAGTGAAGCGCTTTTGAACTCGGGAATTTGAAGCGGCTCACCATGAGATAGCCCAAAATCACCATCGCACTTGTCAAGATGATGGTTTTAGTCAAATCACCAAGATCGGAAAACAGCGTAAGACGCGGATCGGAAAAGAGAAGATTAATCCCCACGGCACCTAGAGCTGCAGCTGGAATGGGCAATCCGGTAAAATGCTTTTTCCCAGAGGCCGCAAGCTGGGGATCTGATTTTCCTTGCGCCTCTTTGACATTGAAGCGCACAAGACGCAAAATCCCGCAGATCGAGTAGAGCATAGCGCCAATCACCGCACAAAAAGAGAGGCTTGTCCCTTGCTCTAGAGAGAGGCTTTTGAGAAGCAGTACCGAAGGGGCAACGCCAAAGCTCACTGCGTCGGCAAGTGAATCAAAGAGGAAGCCAAAGTCGCTTTCTGCATGCATCAGACGAGCGACCGCCCCATCGACCCAGTCGGCAAAGGCTGCGAGCAGTAGCAAGTAGGCAGAGATTTGCAAGACATGGTAACTGCCCATTCCCGGCTCGACCATGTTGACCTTGAAGATGACAAACAGCCCGCAAGCAAGTGCAAAAGCGGTGATGATGTTTGGGATTATAGAGATTTTTTTCATTGCCGATTTTTTACGCTAACATCTCCATTCTAAATGAGATAAGATTTTTGGTGGACGAAAAGCTTGCAACCACTATATATAGTGGTAATATAGTTGAATCACTACAAGATGTAGTATTGGAGCCCTCTATGAATCAGTCTCTTGCTTCCCCAGAAAAGTCCGCTAAGATAGAAGAACAAACCCTCACGGTCGTCAAGCGCAGCGGTTCGCTTGTCCCCTTTCGACGCGAAAGGATTGTTCGCGCTCTAGAAGCTGCTTTTGCCGACACTCGGCAGGTGGGCTCTACCCGCCCTCTACCAGAGGAGATTTCTCTTGCCGTTGAAGAGACCGCAGATTCTGTGGCTAGAGAGCTCTACCAAATGGCCTCTAAAGGAACCTGCCTTACCGTAGAAGGGATCCAAGACCTTGTCGAGGTCACCCTCATGAAACAGGGCTATCACGATGTGGCACGCGACTACATTATCTATCGCGACAAACACAAGAAGCTTCGCGAGGATTCCGCACAAAACCTCAAGATCACCCGCAGCGATGGCTCGGTTGTTCGTTTCAACCCGATGAAAATCGCTGGGAAAATTGAAACGGCTTTTCGCCTGAGCTACAAAATCCAAAATGCCTCTCCCCAAGAGGTCATTGAGGCGGTCAACCTCCTGACGCAAAAAGTGGTTGGCAAAGCGACTTCCATGCACAAGACAACCACACTCTCCACGGCCTGGGTCCAAGAAGAAATTGAAACCCAGCTGATGCGAGAGGGCTTCTTCTCGGTTGCCAAAGCACTGATTCTCCAAGAAGCAGGTGCCCCACAGCACACTGTAGAAGAGCTTCACGTTGAACCTGGCAAGACCTTCTCTGTCCTCGATAAAAAGGGGGAAGTCAAAGAGATCTCCCATAGCACTCTCAAAAAACAGCTCTCTTTTGCCTGTCGCGGTCTTGAGAAACTTGTCAGCGTCGATGAACTGCTGGAAAGCTGTCTGCTCAATTTCTACGAGGGGATCAAAGAGACAGAGATCGATCTTTCTGCCATCATGGCCGCGCGCACTAAGATCGAAAAAGAGCCCAGCTATTCCAAAGTGGCCAGTAGGCTTCTGCTCGACGTTCTCTATCGAGAAACGCTCGGCCTTTCGGCAAACGATCCCAAATTGCAGGTGCGTCACACCTCCTATTTCAAAGAATATATCCAGCATGGGATCCAGATCGAACGGCTCTCTCCTGCCCTTACCAGTTACGATCTACAAAAACTGGCAAGTGCGATGGATCTTTCTCGCGATGACCAGTTCTATCTTCTGGGGCTGCAGACCCTCTATGATCGCTACTTCATCCACGAGGAAGAGAGAAGGCTTGAGACCCCACAAATTTTCTGGATGAGAGTCTCTATGGGACTTGCCTTAAATGAAAAAGAGGACAAGACCGGAAAAGCCATTGAATTCTATAACCTTCTCTCCCAGTTTCTCTACACCTCCGCTACCCCAACACTTTTCAATTCGGGAACCGTCACCTCTCAGCTGAGCTCCTGCTTCCTATCAACTGTCATGGATGATCTCGGCCATATCTTTAAAACAGTCTCCGATAATGCACAGCTCTCCAAATGGGCTGGAGGCCTTGGCAATGACTGGACAAATGTCCGCTCGATGGGGGCACGCATCAAAGGAACCAATGGAAAATCCCAGGGCGTCATTCCCTTCCTCAAAGTGGCCAATGATACAGCGGTCGCTGTCAACCAGGGAGGCAAACGCAAGGGAGCTCTCTGCGTCTATCTCGAGACCTGGCACCTCGATCTCCAGGACTTCCTCGAGCTGCGCAAAAATACAGGGGATGAGAGACGACGCACCCACGACATGCACACGGCTAACTGGATTCCCGACCTCTTCATGAAGCGTCTTGCAGAAAATGGCACCTGGACGCTCTTTAACCCAAGCGATGTCCCCGATCTCCATGATCTCTATGGCGAGGCCTTTGAAAAACGTTATGCCGAGTATGAGAAGAAAACAGAAACAGGAGAGATCAAACTCTTTAAAAAAATGGAGGCCTCCGACATCTGGCGCCAGATGCTGAGCATGCTCTTTGAAACAGGTCATCCCTGGATCACCTTCAAAGATCCCTCCAATATCCGCTCCCCTCAAGATCATGTGGGGGTCATCCATAGCTCGAACCTCTGCACCGAAATTTTGCTCAACACCTCCGTTGAAGAAACCGCTGTTTGCAACTTAGGCTCGATCAACCTGGCCGCTCACATCACAAGTAAAGGACTCGATCGCCAAAAACTTTGCGCCACGATCAAAACAGCGATCCGCATGCTCGATAATGTCCTCGATCTCAACTATTACCCAACAGCAGAGGCTAAAAATGCCAATTTGCGCCATCGCCCTGTTGGCCTTGGCATCATGGGCTTTCAAGATGCCCTCTACATCCAAAACATCAGTTACGCCAGCCATCAGGCCGTGGTCTTTGCCGATGAGAGCATGGAGCTGATCTCCTACTATGCCATCTTAGCCTCTAGCGAGCTGGCAAAAGAGCGAGGCCCCTATCCCTCCTACAAAGGCTCGAAATGGGACCGCGGACTGCTGCCCATCGACACCCTTGCCCTCCTTGCGAAAGAGCGCAAAGAGTATCTCGAGGTCGATACAAGCTGCTCTCTGGACTGGACACCTGTGCGCGAGTCGATCAAAAAATGGGGAATGCGCAATAGCAACACCATGGCCATTGCGCCAACTGCCACCATCTCCAACATCACGGGGGTGACCCAATCGATCGAACCCACTTACCGCCACCTCTTTGTAAAATCCAACCTCTCAGGAGAGTTTACCCTTCCCAATTTCTATCTTGTCGAAAAACTCAAAGAAATCGGCCTCTGGGACGAGCAGATGATCGATGATCTCAAGTACTTCGATGGGATCATCAGTGAAATCGAGCGCATCCCAGCAGAGATTAAAAAGGTCTTCCTCACAGCCTTTGAAATTGCCACTGAGTGGATCATCGAATGCGCCAGCCGCCGCCAAAAGTGGATTGATATGGGCGAGTCGCTCAACCTCTACCTCAGCGAGCCAAACGGCAAGATGCTCCACCAGATGTATCACCTGGCCTGGATCAAGGGGCTCAAAACCACCTACTACCTGCGCACCCTAGCGGCTACACAGATTGAGAAATCGACAACTGATGTCAATGCAAGAGGATTGCAGCCGCGCTGGATGAAAAATAAATCGGCCTCTGGAAACATCCAAGTCGATAGACCAAAAGAAGCCTTTGTCTGCAATTTGTCAGAAGGCTGTGAGAGTTGCCAATAAATTTGAGGAGAGACCATGTCACAGGAACCCGCCACCCATCCCACTGAGCGCGTCAAAGCCAAAGACAAAAAACTGATCAACTGCAACGCTGTCGATGTCAACCAGCTCATGCCCCTTAAGTACAAATGGGCCTGGGAGCACTACCTCAACGGCTGTGCCAACCACTGGATGCCGACAGAAGTTCCCATGGCCAAAGATATTGAGCTGTGGAAATCAAATTCCTTAAGTGTCGATGAGCGGCGTGTGATCATGCGCAATTTAGGCTTTTTTAGCACAGCTGAGAGCCTAGTTGGCAATAACATTGTGCTGGCCATCTTTAAGCATGTGACAAACCCAGAAGCGCGCCAGTACCTGCTTCGCCAATCCTTTGAAGAGGCGATCCATACCCACACCTTCCACTACATCGTAGAATCTCTTGCCCTCAATGAGGGAGAGATTTTCAACATGTATAACGAGGTCAACTCGATTCATGATAAAGACAAGTTTGAAATGGAGCTGACCCAGGACATTCTAGATAAAGACTTTTCTACTACAACTGCCGAAGGAGCGCAAAAGTTTCTCGAGAATCTGATCGGCTACTACATCATCATGGAGGGGCTCTTCTTCTATAGCGGCTTTGTGATGATCCTCTCCTTCCATCGTCAAAACAAGATGGTCGGCATTGGCGAGCAGTTCCAGTACATCCTGCGCGATGAAACGGTCCACCTCAACTTTGGCATTGACCTGATCAACGGGATTAAAGAGGAAAACCCCGAACTCTGGAGCCCTTTTTTTCAAGAGCACATCATCGATCTGGTCAAACAGGCCGTCGAGCTCGAGGTGCACTATGCAGAAGATTGCCTACCAAGGGGAATTCTTGGGCTGACCGCACCCATGTTCCGTGAATATGTCCAGTACGTTGCCAACCGCCGCCTCGAGAGAATCGGCTTAAAGCCTGTCTGGAAATCGCGCAATCCCTTCCCCTGGATGAGCGAAACCATTGACCTTGGTAAAGAAAAGAACTTCTTCGAGACGCGCGTGACCGAGTACCAGTCCAGCGCGAGTTTGAGCTGGTGATGTTAGAACGCGGAGCCGCTAGGACGCGGCGCCGCGGAGAAAATGGAAAATATACTGCTGCAGAAGGTCTTTGTGCAGCACAGGTCAGGGCTTTTGATTAAAAAGATTTAACAGCTCTTGAACATCGATTATCAGCAACTTAAAAAAACACCCTTCCTTTTCTCTGTGGGCTCTGCGGGCTCTGTGGTAAAAATAAAAACTAACAACCACAGAGATCACAGAGCCCACAGAGAAAGTGACTTAGACACACACATTGTGAGACATCAAAATCACTATCACATCTTTTTAATCAAAAGACCCTGAGCACAGGTACAAATTCCAGTGATTGATCAATTATAAAAAGATCTTTGCGACATTGCGGCGTCACCTCGACTTTGCGCTGACACTGTGGCTCGCGCAATCTTTCCCAAAAAGAGAAAAATCTATATTCGAAATTTCTTGGGTATAATTTCACTCTCTGATTTAGTGGGCTTTACATGCCTCTGTTCGAAGAAGAGGCCTGAAAAAGGATGGACCTATGGCTTACTCAGAGATCTACCTCTACTCTCCGCTTTCCCCTCACACAGTGTGCGAAGGGCAAAATAGGGCGCTGCTTCTGCAGTTCATCCTCTCGGAAATCTTTCATGCCAAAGATGCGCATGAAAAAGATGATCCCCTCGAGTTTGTCTTTAGCTCGCCCGCATGCTTTTTCCCTTACGACTGGTCGTGCGAGGTAGGTTGCATCAATAAGATCGAAGAACATGGTCATCTGCTCGAGTATGCCTTTCCCGAACTTCAGGAGGCCACTGAGCAGTTCCACGCTTGTCTTGAAGAGGCGCTGCGCTATGTCACTTCTCAGAGAAAAATAGGAGAAGAGATCTCTACACCAAAATTAAAAAACGCTTTAGCTGATATGGTGCGCCATCTCCAACCTTTTCTCATCGCGGCTAAAGAGAGTGAAAATCTGCTCCTTTTTCTCTTAAAAAATGGGGGCGAATTCAGCGAACTTTGCGGTCCCGCTACTCTTCCCGAACTTCTCAAAAGACTTTACCCCGATGGGTTAGAAAAAATCACAGGGCTACTTAAACAGGGGTACCAAAGTCGCGGATTTGATACACTGTTGCCGGAGATTGATCGACTCATCGTACGCGTAAATGAGGCTTGAATATTCTAGGCTAATTGGCGACCTGCTCGCTTACATTCGGCAGGAAAGTGGTGCGGGGGCTTTGCCAGAGCGCAAAGCTAAATTGCCTGTGCAAAAAACAGCAAAACAGGCGCAGCCGAGCGTCCCTGTCAAACAAGTTCTGCCTCCTGCTACACCTCAAAAGATCTCCTCTCCCTCTCCTCCCCTGCCCAAAACTCAAGGGCAAAGTCCTTTTACTACACTCATTCCCCGCGCTCTTGGGGGTTTGCGTTTAGCAACCCAAATCCCAAGCGACGCTGAAGCTGTGGCGTTGACAGAGCTCTATAAGAAAAAAGCTCCCCAAGTGGCCCTGCTCTATTTGTCGAAAGAGGAGCTCCCTTTCTTTGAGGCGCTGGCAAAAGCCATTCAAGAGCGGCTAGTCCCAGCTAAGATTTGGCCAGCTGCAGAGTTTAAAGCAGTGGCGGGCTTGCGCCTTATTCTTGTCACCCACGCTGCCACAGATACCCTTGCGGTTCTAAAAGCCCATTTTCACCCCTCACCTGAGCCAAGGCTACTTGGAGTCCCCTGCATTTTGCTCTCTCGTATCGAAGACTATGAGCAAAATGGTGCGTTGAAACGCTCTTTGTGGCAGCATGTGCGCCAGTTTTTTCCATGAAAACCGTAGCTAAAGTTGTGACCCCATCGGGCGTCTTTGATTATGCGATTCCAGACGAGCTTAGGCAAGAGGCACAAATAGGGGTGCAGGTTGTCGTGCCACTCCATAAAAAAAAGGTCAAAGGGCTCCTTTTATCTCTCGAGTCTGAAAGCGCTTTTCCCAATCTAAAGCCTCTCGAGGAGATTGTAGAGAAAACGCCTCTGCTTCCCCAAGACCTGTTTGACCTCGCGCTTTGGCTTTCTAAATACTATGTGAGTTCTTTGCATCAGGTCTTTCCTATTTTGGGACCTCCTTCTGCTCGTAAAGAGCGGTCAAGCCAAAGGCTCCAAAAACTGGTGCGTCCGCTCGTTTCTCTTGAGACTCTGCGGGAAACATGCCAGCAGCTGCGGGCCCGGCAAGGAGCGCAAGCTAAAGTCCTCGATGTCCTGCTGCTTCACCCGAGGGGAATTTTGCTCTCCCTGCTCAAAGAAAGGGCTGCTGTTTCTAGCTCTCCCATTGAAACTTTGGCTAGGGAAAAGCTCATTGAACTGGTTACCATAGCCTCCGAAGAGAGTCTGATCGATCAGGAGTTTTTTCGGACCAAGCCAAAGACTCTCAGCCCTGATCAGCAAAGAGCGTTAGACCAGATCGACAAGAGTCTAGCAGCATCTGCGTTCCAGGTTCATCTGCTCCATGGGATCACGGGAAGTGGAAAGACCGAGGTCTATCTGCAGGCTATCGACCACACCTTGCAAAAGGGGCAAGGGGTTATTTTCCTTGTTCCTGAGATTGCCCTTACCCCTCAAACCATGCAAAGACTAAAAGCCCGCTTTCCAAACAAGATTGCCCTTCTCCATCATCGCCTTTCTCCAGGAGAGCGCTATAGAACATGGAGGCAGATTAGAGAGGGTCAAATTCCCCTTGTCGTAGGGGCAAGATCTGCCCTTTTTAGCCCACTACCCCATTTAGGGCTTCTCATTGTCGATGAGGAGCATGAGTCCTCCTATAAAAACCAAGAGGCGCCGAGATACCATGCAAGAGATGTAGCGGTGATGCGTGGCAGACTCTGCAGGGCCACTGTGATCTTGGGAAGCGCGACGCCAAGTCTCGAGAGTTACACCAATGCACTGGAGGGAAAATACCTCCTGAGCACCTTGAGCTCTCGAGCAGACAAGGCCACTTTGCCAACCACGATGCTCATCAACATGGCCTCTGAAAAGGAGAAGAAAAATCGGCTCTTTTCAGAGCCTCTCATCGATGGGATAAAAAAACGGATGGCTTGTGGGGAACAGACACTTCTTTTTCTCAACCGGCGCGGCTACCAGACATCGGCTCAATGCACAGAGTGCGCCCATATCTTGCGCTGTCCCCACTGCGAAATGAGTCTGACCTATCATCTCAAAGAGACTCTGCTCGCTTGCCATCTTTGCAACTATCACCTCGAGCCTCCCCGCCGCTGCCCCTCTTGCCTGCAAGAGACGAGCCTAAAGTATAAGGGAGCTGGAACAGAGATGGTCGAGCGCGCTCTCCACGCTCTACTTCCCGAGGTGCGAACGCTCCGTTTAGATGCTGATACGACAAGGCACAAGGGAAGCCATGAGCAAATTTTACGCCTGTTTCGGACAGGAAAGGCCGATGTGCTCATCGGGACCCAGATGATTGCCAAAGGATTGCACCTTCCTCTTGTCACCCTCGTTGGGGTGATCGGTGTTGATGGAGCTCTCAGCATTCCCGATTTTCGCGCCTCAGAAACCATTTTCCAGCTGCTCACGCAGGTCGCAGGTAGATCAGGAAGAGGAGGGCTGGCTGGAGAGGTTCTGATCCAGACACATTTGCCCTCTCACCCGGTCTTAAACCTGGCAGCGACTCAAGATTATATCCGCTTTTATCAGGAAGAGATCGAGATGCGCAAACTCTTTAACTACCCTCCCTTCACCCATCTTGTGAAACTCACCTTTTCGGGGAAGGACAAAGAGCGCCTTTTTCCAGCCGCAGAAAAATTTCGCAAGGAGCTCATCGATACTCTACCGCCCTCTGTGGAGATTCAGCCGATCATCCCCTGTGGCTATGCCAAAATCAAGGGACTCTTTCGCCTCCAGTGCCTTTTAAAAA
>JABDDY010000039.1 GCA_013287365.1 Chlamydiota bacterium | reverse complement strand
TGTCCCCAGAACATATGATGTTCCCATCCTCCTTCGACGCCAAAGTGGTAGCACTCATCGCAGGCAATCCAGTCATAGCGCAGACCAATTTGCATATCGGTGATGGCTCTGCCTACATGATAGAGGTCCTTATTGCGATTGATGACGTTTGGTGGAGGAAGGATTGTCTGTTTTTCTTTAACGGGAGTTTTGAAAAACCCGTAGAGCAGAGAAGCTGAGTAGTTGCCAAAGAGGCTCCAGCCACAGCCAAGGCCCCACTGGGTGTCGATGCCTCCCAAAGGTCCAAGCCCCCAGTATTTACAGCGGAGTTTACCCGCTTCGGTCTCTACTTGACCCTGCGCATTGAAGCCTATAGTATCTCCATAGATAGGGCGGAATTTTTGAGAGATCCAAGCACTGCGAAGCCCAATAAAAGGTCTTAGAGTGAGACAGCGGCTGACAAAGAACTCACGGCCAAGATCCCAATCGAGGGTGTTGAGGTGCAGTCTCCAGCGTGCATTTGCCTTTCCGCTGATGAGAAAACCAACGTTGAATGGCGTGACCTGGCTAGGGTAGATAGCTCCCTTTTGTCCTGCAGAGAAGTGCGTTGTGGCTGTTGTGTTCCAGCGTGTCCAAGACACAGAGGTGTCCCAACCATCATAATCGAGGTTGAGTCCCCCGGTCAGGCGGAATCCCCAGCTCCAGTCAAAGTGCAGATTTTTAATCTTGTTTGTGCCCGGGTTATTGAACGCCTGGCTTCCCTCTGTCTTAATTCCAATGGGCAGGCCATTTTCATGGGCTTGCCAAAGAAGAGGATCTACAGCGACATAAAATCCCCAGGTGTCTTTTGCAAAGGGACGCGCGGGCGGGTTAACCATCGCGCAGCAGCTGTCACGACATTCGAGAGCAACAAGCCTACTCTCTACATTGCGCATACGCGCATCCTCTCCATTGTCGGCGTTGAGTAAGTTAGATCCAGCAATCAGAGAAAGAGCTGCTGAAGACCAGAGTTTTTTAAGATTCCAATTCATATTTATTCCTCACATACGGATATGATCATCACGTTTTGCTTTCGAGCGTACAAAATCGTGACCATTTTCTTCAAGAGCAAATGCACATTCACATGCCGAAGCTGCGCAGGACTTTTTCGAGATCGTGGAGCCACAGAAGAGTTTGATTAGCCGTCTGTTGCAAGATGAAAGCCCAACCAGCAAACAGAAGCCCTAAGCCTAAAAGTGATTTAAGAGACATGCCGAGAAAAACAATCTGCACCTGAGGAGCTAAGCGATTGGCAATCCCTAAGAACATTTCGGCCATGAGGACTGCGACAATGGAGGGAGCTGCCAGTTGAATAGAAATGGCGGTCACTCGTGTGAGTAGCCCTAAGATGATTTTCCAAAAAGGGGTGGAGAGAGAAAAGAAAAAGCTCTCTTTGAGGAGATGGTCCACAGGCAAAAGCTGAAAGGAATAGGCCAGCCCCTCCAAAAAAACAAACAGGCCTCCAATCTGAAAAAAGAGAACGATTGCAATGTAGTTAAAGAGACTGCCTAGAGAGGAGGTCTGAGTCTGCATGAATGGCTCTGTCACCTGCAGGGAGGAGGAGCCGCGCATGAAGTCGATGAGTGTTCCCGAGCTCTGCGCAATGTAAAAGGGAATAGAGGCTAAGAAGGCGATGATGAAGCCGATTAAGAATTCTTTAATCGAGTATCCGACGTAGCGCATGTCAAAGGAGAGCGATGTTTCGGTATTTTGGATGATTTGCGGCAGCAGCACAAACGCAAGAGAAATCGCAAGGCCAATTTTGACAGGAGCTGGCAACTTACCTCCGAGAAAGGGGGCAAGAGAGACAATCGGTGCGATGCGAATCAGCCCCAAAAAAAAGAGGGTGAGTAGTCCCATCGGCGTTATGTGAGGAAAGCTCGTTAAGAAGGATAAGTAATCGTCTGTTAGCACTAGTGCTCCGTTCCAAAAGGAAGTTCTTTTGCTAACTGGCCGTCCATTTTGGAAAATTGGTCAGAATGTTATTTGCAAACTGAAAAATCTGGCTGCCGAGCCAGCCTCCGAGAAAAAGAAGTGTGAAGATGACAGCAAAGAGTTTCACCATGAAAGAAAGGGTCTGCTCTTGGATCTGTGTCGCGGCCTGAAAGACGGCGACAAGCAGTCCCAAAATCGTGCTGATCAAGATGGGAGGGCCTGAGAGAATCAAGATGAGCAGGAGCGCCTGGTAAGAGAGCTGGTAAATTTCGCCTGTAAACATGACCTACCTAAACGAGAGAACCAGTCCCTGAATGATGAGTGTCCAGCCATCGACCATGACCAGCAAGAGAAGTTTCAAAGGAAGCGCAATTGTCAGAGGAGAGAGCATCATCATCCCCATAGCGAGCAGGATATTGGAGGTGACAAGATCGATGACAAAGAAGGGAAGGTAGATGAGCACACCAATTTCAAAGGCTGCTTTTAACTGGGAGGTAATGAACGCGGGGACTAGCACCAAAAAATCGGTTGGCTTGAGACTCTCTTTATATTCGGGCGGAAAGGTCCTGTAAGCTAGCTGGTAAAAACCTGTCATGTGCTTTCCGAGAGTGTTGCGCTGGAGGAAGCTGCGCAGAGGCTCTTTGGCTTTATCCACGACATTGATGATGTAGGTCGCCGTCGGCCCAGAGATCAGCTCCTGTGGTGCATTATGCTGGATGTAGTCCCCCGCTGCTTTGTACATGGCAAGACCTGTTGGAAACATCACATAGATGGTCATCAGAAGAGCAATGCCATTGAGCACTTGGTTAGGAGGCGATTGTTGCACGCCAAGAGCGTTGCGAAGGAGCGAGAGCACGATCACGATCTTGACGTAGGAAGTGAGCAGCATCACGGCAAAGGGCAAAATCGCAAGACCTGCGAGGACCGCAAGCTCTGTAAGTAGCTTGGGAGCGGCAGTCAGCTGCGCCTGCTCGAGCATCTGAGGAATTTGAGATGGCTCTTGAGCAGAGAGAGAAAAGCCAAAACAGAGGAGAAAGAGAAAAAGAATAATGCGCATGAATCTACTATTGTCCCGATTGGCGAGATTCAGTCAACCTTTCAACTCGAAGCGGTATATTTTTCAAACGCCCGCTCAAGCGCCGTCCACTGATTTTCAATGGTGGCATTGATCATGCCTTTAGGTGTTTTGATCATGCAGCTACCGGGTGCTAGATCGGGTTTTTCCTGGATGGCAATGAGTTTTGTTTGCTGGAGGATGGAAGCAATTTTTGGGCGCTCATTTTCGAGCAGCTCCTTGTCTTTTTTGCTGACGTAGATGGTGACACTCTCCGATTCTGTTGCTGGAGCGATGGCTTGCAAGACGATGTCGACAATGGTTTCGGGGAAGAGCTCAAGCTCCTTGCCGACGATCTTTTTTGCAGCACTTAGTGCAATGGGCAGAACGTGGCGCTGCAGCTCGTGGCGCAGTTTTTTCTGCTCTTCTTCCAAAGCTAAAATGGAGCCGCTCAGTTTTTCTAGGCCTTCTTGAAAGCCCTCAGCTTGTGCAGTTTCTTTGAGAGTTTCGCACTCTTTTTTTGTCTGTTTCAGGAGCTCAGCTGCATCTTCTCGCGCTTTTTCCAGGAGCTCGATTGCTGAGACAAGAGTGCTATAGTCTTCTTCGGACAAAATCTTGTTTTCTGGAGGGTGCACCTCTCCCTGGTAAATAAGACTAAACAATTTCATAAGATACCTTGACTGTAAAGGTTGAGGATCTGCTGGATGAGTAGAGAGGAAATGCGCGGCTCGGACGGCGGCTTGCAAAGCTTGAGTAGTGCTGTTGCAATAGGAAGCTCTAATGTATGGGCAATGATCCAGATCAGACTCTTTTCCTGGTTATAAAGGGCCACTGCCAGCCTTTGCAGGCCTCTTTCCTCTAAAAGGGAGAGGAGAGTCGCGCGCGTTTCATCCCAGCTTTGTAAAAAAAGGCGCTTAAAAACAAGAAGCTCGCTCTGATTCTTGAGAGATTGTAAAAAAGCTTTCTCCTCTTTCTTCAAACAGCTTAGAATTTTTTTTATCTCTGAGGTGGCGATGATCTGTTTCATTTCAAAGGCAAGATCATAAAGCCCTAAGTAGCGCATCAGTCTGCGCAGACCCTCCTGATCTAAATCGAGAAGAGGCTTTAGCGCCGATGTGGGGATGAGCTGCGGAGGAATCAGGGGCTCTCCTCGAGTTAAGTGCGTGAGGAGGAGATGGGCAGTGAAGTTTTTGGCCTCCGCCGTTAGCTCTAGCAAGCTCATGGAAAAGCCGAGCAGTAGCCTTAGTCCTTCGACCTGCTCTTTGGAAAGCGCCCCGAGAAATAGACGCAGATCTTGGACTCCAAAAGTGCGCAAAAAGGGAGCCATCCAGGAAAAATGGACTCTATCTAAGAGATCTTTTCCTCGCCCCTCTTTAGAGGGAAGGGTGGCGGAAGGGAGAGCTTCGAGGGATTTGCGCTCTTCTAGTGGCAAAAGAGCTAGGAGCTCGGCCTGCTCATCGACAGGGCAGCGCTCGATAAGAGCTTTGCAGACCGTCATAGAGACGCTCATGATTTATCCTTGGTCAGAAGAGTCAAAAGGCGCGGCGCTAAAGAGTTTGCGAAAACCTCCTTTCTTGCGCACAATCGGATAGACCTTCCAAAAGAGCCAGCCCATCAGAAGAGCAAAGAGAATCAGGCCGATGATGAGACTAAAAAATAGGACGCGAAAACGAGACGCGCTCGCTTTACTCATCACAATCGACCAGATGCTCACATATTCTTTTGGCTTAGGAGTGATTTCTTCTCGCAGCTCAGAGAGCGAGATATCAGTAAAGCGAGACTTGTCTGCAATGACGATCACGTCATTGATATCTAGGCCAGCAATGCTCCCTGAGACAAGGCGCTTGATTTTTGTGATGAGGTGGCTATTGGGGTCATCGAGTACCCCCTGGTGCTTGACATAGACAGCAGCTGTAATCCGTTTAGGGACAGTCCCTGCCGTTCCAGGAAGGCCGGTCTCTGGCTCTGGGATAGAGAGTTCGACATCGGCATCAATGACCCCATCGATTTTGCGGATGGTCCCTGCGATCTGGGCCGCCAGTCCTGCTTGGTAGCGAATGTTTTCCTCTCTTTCAGAAGAGACAAGGCCCGACTTGGCAAAGAGATCGAGCAAATTCTGAGATTTTTTGCGGGGGAGTCCATTCTTGTTGAGGACCGCCATCGCATTGACCAACTCTCCTGAGTCGACAAGGATGCTGTAGAGCATAGCAGCTCCTGGCTGAGCTGCGGGGCCGGCAGCTGAGGCTGAGTGTGCTTTGCTTGCACTAATCCCTTTGCTAGCTAGAAACACAATGATCTCGTTGGCCTCGCGCTCTTCAACGTCGCTCACGATCGCCATCTGGTGCTCGCACGCCGCGCAAAGAAAAAGGCAAAGAAAGAGGAAGGCTTTAAGCAGTCTCACAGCTTTAAGCATGAGAGATAGGGAAATAAGTGTCAAGGGGTCTGCTTGTTCTTAAATAGCGCCGAAGAGCCTGCGCCAAAGCGGCGCAAAAAATAGTCGCGCACTCCCCAGATATGGGCTTTTTGCATGAGCAATTGCCTGAGTCTGCCTTCTCTATTTTTCATCTGCGGAAAGAGGCGTGCGCGAAGCGTTCTATAGCAAAATTTTGGAACTGTTTGACCAAGATCCCTCACTACTTTGCAATAGGCTACCACCTTTTGTCCCCAGGGCAGCTGTTTTTCCAGCCAAAGAAGGTGGTTGCGGCAGCAGAAGTAGCAGGCAAAGGGTTTGCCCTGTTTGCCTGTTGACGCAGAGACCTTATGCCAGACCTTGGCCTTTGGAGCGATTTGCACACCAAAACCTGCTCTCCTTGCGGAAAAGCAGAAATCGGTGTCTTCCCAATAGAGAAAATAGCGAGGGTCAAGAAGACCGATTTTTTCAAACACTTCTCTGCGGACAAGAAGAGCTGCTCCACACGCATAATCAATGGCAAAAGGGGCTTCAAATTCTTTGCCCCCATCGACAACTCCGCGGCCGACAAAATCCATTTCGCCTTTTTGGCTATTCCAGTTGCCGCCAAAGTGGTCAAGGCGAGAAGGGTCGCTCTGCAGATAGATTTTAGCTCCAAAGATCCCCGTAGCGGGATGCTCATGGAGGGCCTGCTGAAAAGCCTCGAAGAGATCAGGGGCGACGACAGTGTCGTTGTTGAGCAAAAGAAAGGTTTTAAAATCCCTCTGCATCCCCCACTCAATCCCTCGGTTGTTGCCCGCTGAATAGCCGATGTTTTGCCCTGTTTCTAAAAGAGCAAGAAGCGGAAATGCGGAACTGATAGCTTCTACGCTGCCATCAGAAGAGCCATTATCGACAACGACAACATCTCTATCTCTCTTGCCCGCTTTTTTAAGCGAGTCTAGACAAGCGAGCGTGTCCCTCTTGCCGTTGTAGTTGAGAAGGATGGTCAAAATTCCAGTCATAGGAACAGAGCTTTTACTCTGCTAAAACGTCTCTTCATTTCTTCTGTATGCAAGAGAGGGTTTTTTTCTAGGTTTAGGCAAGTCAGGCTCGTGCATCCATAGAGTTTTTCTGGCAGCTCACTTAAAGCATTATCATCCAAAAACAGAGTCTGTAGGTTTTCCCAAGACGGGCCACTTGGCAGATGTCTAATTTTGTTTCTCGAGGCGCTTAAGTAGATGAGATGGGTAAGAGGAGATAAAGCCTCCAGATGCTCTAACTCATTAGAATTCAGCTCCAGTTTTTCCAATTTTTGCAATTGGCCGAGCGTGGGGGGAAGCTCTCTGATCTGCGTCTTAAACAAGATCAGGCTTTTTAACTGCGTCCACGCTCCAAGCTCTGCAGGGAGAGAGAGTAAAGGAGTATTTAGAATTGCAAGAGTGGTCAATTGTGTACACTGCGCTATTTCTTTGGAAAGACGGGTCCATGGCTTTTGATTGATGCGGAGGGTCGTTAAGCTGGAATTTTTCTTTAAGCAGTTCTGCAGCTCCTCCGCATGGAACTTCTCTAGCCAGAGCTCTCTTTCCTCATAATTGCCTGCGGGGACATACACCCCACGCCCAAAAAGAAGTTTTACCTCTGTTTGTTGCTTCTGAATGAGCTCTTCCGCGGGGGGAGCAAAAAGAGTGGTGAGACGAGTCGAATGAGGCGTTAGATCTACTGGCAACACAGGAGTGAACTTATAGAGTATTTGCTTTTTTATTTAAAAATGAAAAATTTTTTAATTTTTTAAAAACATTGCTTATCTTTACATCAAAATGGCTGTTATTTTAAAATAACTACCTATTTAAAAATGTTTAGCAATAGGACAATCATGTCTATAGATTTTAATTGTAAGTATACTTCAATTATTTATCAAAAAGAGTCTAATTCAAACAAAACGACCCCTTTTTCTGGACTCCCGCAGCCTTTCCTGCGCAAAGGATATGCAAGTACTTTTCCCTACATCAGTTGCAACGAGAAGGGGCAAGAGGCTACTTTAAGTTATTTGCAAGCCCATCCGACCACTCTTGCTTTAGAGCGTCGCGTGCATCTCGGGTTTTCTGTTTGGTTTAATTTTGATCTTGTAGCCGTTACGCAGCCTTACTACATGATCTGCTGTGATAAAGATGACCACGCGATGACCCTTTATGAGGGAATTTCTTCCTGTATTTGTCAAAGCGCTTCTCGGCAGGAGTTTGTGACCAATTTTAAGGCTTTTCTCTTAGAAAACGCGGAAGTTTTTTTCGGGGACACGGAAGATTTTAGCGCTATTTTTGATCTAGCAGGGGAGCTGACAAGAGAGGGAAGTTGGCTTTCCAAGGACGAGTCGTTTCAGGTAGTGAAAACTCTTCATCACGAGGGCAGAGCACTCTATCTCAATTTGGACATTACAGATGAAACGGAATTTTCCCGCATTGCAGAGTGGCTCAAAAGTCGCGATCTTGGACTGAGCACTCTCTACGTATCCAATATCGTGGAATGGCTCGATTCCCTTCCTTTAAAAGAGGCCTATTCTAGAAATTTACACCTGGTTGTAGAGTCCACAACTTTTTGCATTCAAGCCTACAAAATGGGTGGAGTAGGACAGCCTGTGCAAACACTTGGAATGGGAGAGGCGGGGATCAAGTTTCCCTCTCCGCGCAAGCTGGCTACCGTTCACAAAAAACGGCCTTCAGCCGATTCTGCTTCTCTTGTTTCTCACGTCTCTTTCAAGTCTGCCGAGTCTCCCGAATCTCCTAGCAAGAGAAGGAAAATTGTGGACAGTGCTCTCTCTAAACTGGAGCTGTATTCCAGTGAAAAAATAGCTCCAGGGCGTGCTCGTAAACTAGATCAGGGTTAATCTGCAACAGGCAGAAGGGCTCCTCGCATTTTTTGCCAAGGCAAGGCGAGCAGGTTCTCTTTTTGTAAATGAGCGCAACCCTTCCCTCATTATGCCACGGGCCGCAGAGGGCCGGGTCTGTCGCGCTAAAAAGAGCAACCGTTGGAGTTTTGACCGCAAAGGCAAGGTGCATCGGTCCAGTATCGCCTGTGATGAAAAGATGGTAGCGTTTTAAGAGCGCTGCAAAGGTTCCAATCGAAAGCTCTCCAGCTAGTGGAATCGCCCCCGGAATCTGGGAGGCAACTTCATAGGTCAGCTGCAGCTCCCTACCATCCCCACTGACAATGATCTGACATCCCGTGTGCTGCACAAGACGCTTGCCAACCTCCACAAAATAGTGAGGAGGCCACTGCTTGAATTTGTTTTTCGCTCCAGGGTGGAGGCCAATCAGCGGCAGATGGTCGGGGATATTCTGGCGTGATAAGAAGTTCTTTGCCCCCTCTTCCTCAAACTGGTGGAGCGGAAAATGGAGCGCTCTCTCTACCGAAAGAGCACCTGGAACCCCCGCTGCTTGGACAAGAGAGAGACGTCTTTCTACCTCATGTTGATAGACAGGTAGGACCTGATCTGTGAGCAAAAAGTCGAGCCCTTTTTGTTGTCCTTTTGTTCCAATGATCTGTGGGACATCCATGAGAGAACAAAGGGGCAAAATGAAGCGCTGCGAGCTATGGAAGAGCAGGACCATATCAAATTCGCATCTTTTTAAGGTGGGGAGTAGGCGCAGCGCATTCCAAAAGAGCGGTTCCTCTAAAATAAAGACCTCGTCGAGAGCTTTATTCCGAGAGAGAAGCTCGCTGCCGAGTGAGTGTGTAAGCAGTGCAATGAGACTATCGGGATAGTGAGTGCGGAGTGTCTCAAGGGCCGGACCTGCCCAGAGTGTATCGCCAAGACCTGTTGTTGAAACAAGCAAAAAGGATCTAGGCGGTCCATGGAGAAAGCGCCGTCTTTTCATGGGCTGAATAGCTGTGATCAGCCACTTGATGAGCAGGTTTTTGAGCGTCACGGCTTAACCCTATGCCCAGTTAGAGTGCTCAGGCCATCATAGGCGGCATACTTGTAGAGATCGTGGAGTGTCGGGTAGTTGAAAATGGTGCCAATGACGTTGTAGAGCGATTTTTTTTCTTCCACAAGGGCAAGTCCATAGTGGATGATCTCAACGGCGATCGGTCCAATGATATGAACACCCAAAATCAGATGGGTCTGTTTGTGAAAAATGATTTTCAGAAAACCCTCTTTAGCCCCCATGATTTTGCCGCGTGCCATATCGCGGTAGCGCGCCTTGCCCACGCAGTAGGGAATAGCTTGGCTCTTTGCCTCTTCTTCAGTGATCCCCACCATTGAGACTTCGGGAACTGTGTAGATCCCGTAAGGGAAAAACGAGGGCAGATGTTCGAGATCTTGCGTCTTGAAAATATGGGCAACCGCAACACGCCCCTGGTCCATGCTGGTGCTGGCAAGCGCTGGGAATCCAATGACATCTCCCACGGCATAGATATGGGCAATATTGGAGCGATAGGTGCTGTCCACTGCAATTGTCTGCCGCTTGCCCATTTTGAGCCCAATCTTCTCGCAGCCGAGCGCCTCGGTATTGCCACTGCGCCCTGCAGCAAAGAGGAACATGTCCACTTTCAAGTTCTTGCCATTTTGCAGCGTCACCTCGATCAGTTCTTGTTCATTTTGGGGGATTTTTATAGAAGTGATGCTGGTATTAAATAAAATGTTTACTCCTCCCAGTTGCATCTGATGGACAAGGTCGATCGAAATTTCTGCATCGACAAAGGGCAAAATCTTGTCCTTATCGTTGATCAAAAAGAGCTCTGTTCCCATTGTGCTAAAGATGGTTGTGTATTCACAGCCAATCACCCCGGCCCCCACGACACAGAGAGATTTAGGAAAGCGGGTGATCTGTAAAATCGTGTCGGAATCATGGACCCGTTTGCCATCAAAGGGAATGGCTGGAGGATGGTGAGGATAAGAGCCGGTGGCGATGATGATCGAGTCCCCATAAAGGAGCTGCTCTCCAACTTTTAGGGTATGCTCATCTACAAAGGTGGCAAGGCCTCGGTAGCTTGTCACCCCATGGCGCTTGATGTTTTCCTCGACCTCTGTCCCTTCGGTTTCCGTAATGTAGTTTTTTCGATACATGAAGTCTTTGATCGACGCTATGTGTTGCAGC
>JABDDY010000038.1 GCA_013287365.1 Chlamydiota bacterium | reverse complement strand
GCAAGTGCCTCCTGGATGGGAGGGTGATTCGCAGTGCTGAAAAAGGCGTTTAGCTCTTTTTCTCGCTCGACCCAGTGGTGCAAATTTTCTCCTGCAGGAGAGGGATAGTAGTTACAATTGAGTGTGACAAGAGGCTTATTCTCATACTCACGCACAATCACAGGATGATTTTGGGCATATTGTTGATAGAAATGGAAAGACTTTGCTTCCTTACTGTCTATGGCGTTTAGGTGATAGGCACCAAGAGGAAGCGTTTGAGTTGTAAAGGTGGTGAGTTCGTCTACAGAGTGACAGGTTTCTAAACAAACGCGATTATAGAAGCAAGAGGGCAAGCCTCTGACTTCATTTGTCACTCCGTGGCATACGTTCATCGCAATTGCCATCCCCCTATTCATTCCAGTGATGATCCCAATAAGACCCGGTATTCCAACGGCTAAAATATTTTCGCGCTTATAGTGAATCACAAGGCTATAGGCTCCCGCTATGCCCAAAGAGGCCCAGTCCATATTGCGAGCCATCCTAAAGTCTCCTTCGCTATTTTTGTCTAGAATCGCCGTGCAGCCAAAAACGGCTTGAGGTGGCTTTGGCTGTAGCTGCGCGGGAAGCTGTTCACACTTCGAGGGGAAAAAATGGAGGTGGTCGGGCATGAGGTGGAAAAGTAGCGTGTCCTCTAGGGTCAGTTGAATCGGAAACTGGAAGGGATGCTCTTCTGCCCATTTGGCATATCCTGTGACAAGACCCTCTAGCTCTTCTAAGAAATGGGCGGGGAGAGTTTGGCGTATGGCTTGGATGGTTTTTGGCACACTTGCAGCTCTCGGCTCGCCTAAAAGCGTATGCAGGCCAAGATCAAAACTCTTTGCCAGACGGCAAATCGCCTCTCCGCACAGGTATCCATGGGCAAAGCCAGCCTGTCTTGGATGGGTATTGTCTAAGCTTAAAACGGGAACATCGCCGACATAGTAGAGTTTGCCTCCCAAGCACTGCCCAGGCTCAAAAGCATGGGTCGTCATATCGTGGTGAGGGGGAACAAGCATATCCAGAGCATACAAAGTCACTGCGCCCATCAGGGTGAGAAGGGCTCCTGCAACTCCAACAAGAAGCGTCACTGCCCAGTGAAAAGGCAAAAAGGGAAGGGAAAGGAGTAGGCCGAGCCCTGCAAGGAGTGTGGCAATTTTTAACACTTTAACAGTTGTGGGGTGTTCGTAGATCCAAAGACCGATATGGTCTAAAGAGCTAAAATCTTTTTTATTTATCTCTGGAAGGGTCGAAGAAATAGCGCTTGTTGTCATAAAAAAATCCTTAAATTCCGGGCTATTTTACTAAAATCAACTCTTTCTTTTCAAGGCCTTTTCCTCTCAAACCTTGACTTTACTCCTTCTCCCCAAGCATAATGTCTCCATGCGCAAGCAGAAAAGCCCCCTCACTATCGAACCCTCTATTTTGTCTGGAGATTTTGGTCACTTGGGGGAGGAGGCAAAGCGAGTAGAAGAGGCAGGGGCCGATGCTCTGCACATCGACATCATGGACGGCCACTTCGTTCCCAACCTAACCCTCGGTCCACGGGCCGTTGCTGCGATTCGACGCTCCACTGCTCTTTTTCTCGATGTTCATCTGATGATTTATAACCCCTTTGACTATATCGAGCGATTTGTAGAGGCGGGGGCAAATCGCATCACCTTTCATTTGGAAGCGACAGAGGATGTGGAGGAAACATTAAACTATATCCGTCGTTGCAATCTGGAGGCAGGTCTTGCTTTTTGTCCTGATACCAGTAGCTCCCTCATTCCAAAGTATTTAGACAAATGTGATCTGCTCCTTCTCATGACCGTAGAGCCGGGCTTTGGGGGACAGGCCTTTATGCCCGAGGTGCTGGAAAAAATTTCTTTTGTCTCTGATCTGTGTGAGAAGCTCTCGATCGGCAAAGGGGGGAAGGTGTATAAAGAGAAGGAGTTTCCTCCTTTTTTGATCCAGGTTGATGGGGGGATCAATGATAAGACGGCAAAAGAGTGTGTGGCAGCAGGAGCTAATGTCCTTGTCTCTGGAAATTATCTCTTTGCAGCGCCTAATATGAAAGAAGCCATAGCTGGTTTGAGGTTGTCCTAGTTGAAGAAAGTTGTAGTTATTGGAGGAGGGACAGGCAACTTTGCTGTCTTGCAGGGGCTCAAAAACTACCCTGTCGATTTGAGCGCTATTGTTTCGATGGCAGATGATGGAGGCAGCACCGGGATTTTGCGCGATGAACTGGGTGTTTTGCCCCCTGGGGATGTCCGGCAATGTCTTGTGGCTCTCTCCAACTCCTCGCGGCTCATGCGTAGTCTGATGAACTATCGCTTTGAGCAGGGAGGCCTTGGAGGTCACAGCTTTGGTAACCTGCTCCTCTCTGCTCTCGAGAAGGTGACTGGAAGCTTTGAAAAAGCAGTAGAAGAAATGGGAAGAATCCTGGCGATTAAGGGCAAGGTCATTCCCGTGACAACGCACCAGGTGCGTTTGAAGATGATCTTGAGCAACCGCACCGTTCTAGAAGGAGAGAAGGAGGTCTATCTCTCCCAGGAGATCGACCAAGGGTATAAGAGCATTTACCTCGAGCCCTATCCCAAAGCCAATCCTCATGCCCTGGAGGAGATCCGGCTTGCCGATCTCGTTGTTTTGGGCCCGGGAGGACTTCACACCTCTCTCATTCCCAATTTGCTTGTCGAGGGAGTTAGCGATGCGCTGAAAAAAAGCCCCGCTAAAAAAGTGTTTGTCATTAATTTGATGAATCGCAGGGGCCAGACGACCGGCTTTAAAGCAAGTGACTATCTGAAAGAGGTGATTCGCTACATTGGTGAAGACCCTTTTGACTTTATTTTAGTCAATGCGCAAGAGCCTTCTCAAGAGCTCATCGATGTTTATGCAGGGGAAGGGACCCTTGTGGAAAATGACCTCGAAGAAGAGAGGGTAATCTCTGCACCTCTTCTTGGCGCTGTAGCAGAGAGTAAAATGAAAGACCTGATGAGACGCAGCCTCATTCGGCATGATTCAAAAAAACTGGCACAGGAGTTAATCAAAATTGTTAATCATCTTTGATCTAGACGACACACTCATCGAAACTTCTCAATGTTTGACCCCTTTTCGCTTGGAGAGGGCCCTGCGCAAAATGATTGCCTTAGGGATGCAGATCGATTCTTTTGAAAGAGCGCTACATTTTTTGGTCGAGATCAATCAGACCGCCTCCTCCTCACACAAGGCTTTAACCTCTTTTGCACAGCTCTATCCAGGTGGCATGCAAACCCTTGAGCTTGCCTTAGAGACTTTTCAGGAGCCTCTGCCTGTCAATTTAGAGCTTGCTTTAGCAGAAGGTGCCTTAGAGCTTCTTGAACAGCTCTCCCTCCACCATACCCTAGCCCTTGTCACCATTGGGCACCGTGAGCTCCAGCTCTCCAAAATGGAAAAAGCTGGTCTACAACAAGGCCTCTTTAGTAAAATTACCGTGATCTCTCCTTCCCACGAAGAAGGTGGGTGTAGTAAAAAACCCTATTACGAGGCGCTTTTGCAGGAATTTCAGGAGGAGGGCGGCGCTCCCGCTCCTCTTGTGTGTGGAGACCGAGTGTTTGTCGACCTCACCCCCGCAAAAGAGCTTGGACTGCGCACCGTCCACATCCGGAAAGGGCGAGGACTGCAGCAGATGCAACCGGCCAGTGATGTGGATTTTTCAATTCAAAAACTAGAAGAGTTAAAACAAATTATAGCGGCTGTGTCTGTATGACTGTCAAAACCCTCACAAGCAATCAGCTCTCTCCAGGGACAACGATCTCCCTCGATGGAGGAATTTACCGCGTCGAGTCGGCTGTGAAGGTCACAGTGGCCAAAGCCACTCCCTTCATCAAAACGACCCTCAAAAATCTGATGACCGATCAGCTCATCGAGAAGAATTTCAAAGAGGGGCAGACCGTTGAAGAGGTGAGCCTTTCCGAGCGCCAGCTCGAGTACCTCTATGTCGAGGGCAAAGACTATCTTTTCCTCGATGTAGGAAGTTTAGATACCCTTCTTGTGCCGCGCACAGTCATTGGGGACAAGGTCAATTACCTCAAAGAGGGCATTGAGCTAAAGGCAATGTTTTACGGCGATACGATTTTCTCTGTAGAGCTGCCGCAATTTCTCGAGCTCATGGTTGTAAAAATCGAGGGAGGAGAGTCCTCCTCTCCCACCTCAAATGCGACAAAAAAAGCCTTTTTAGAGACAGGCGCTGAGATTGAGGTGCCGCTTTTCATCGAGGTAGGCGACATTACCAAGATTGACACCTTTACAAATGAGTTTGTTCAGAGAGTTTGAATGGATATTAAACAGATCAAAGAGCTGATGGCCGCAATGGAAAAAGGTGGCCTGCGCAGGTTGCGGATCAAACGCGAAGATGATTTTGAAATTGAGCTAGAAAAAGAGCCGCCGCCTACGGCCGCTCTTTTCATCCCTCCTCAGAGGCATGAGGTCAGACAGGAGATTTTCCAAGAACCCCATGCGCAAATCCCTGTTTCAAAGCCCTTGCATTCTTCTGGGCATTCCCCTGGTCACTCCTCTAGCAAAACAGTGAACTCACCGCTTGTTGGGACTTTTTACCCCTCTCCCGCACCGGGGGAGACCCATTTTGTGAAGGTGGGGGATAAAGTCGACGAGAATACCGTTGTCTGCATCATTGAGGCGATGAAGGTGATGAATGAGATTAAGGCAAAGATAAAAGGCGAGATTGTGGAGATCCTTATTGCAGAGGGTGAGCCTGTTGAGTTTGGAACGCCTCTATTTAGGATCATCTAATGCGAAAAGTCCTCATTGCCAACCGAGGAGAAATTGCCGTTCGTCTCATCCGCGCCTGTCATGAGATGGGGCTTGAAACCGTTAGCGTCTATTCACAGGCCGATGCGGAAGCTCTGCACGTTCTGCTCTCTGATGAGGCTATCTGCATTGGAGAAGCTCCAGCTCCCAAATCCTATCTCAAAATCTCCTCGATCTTAGCCGCGTGTGAAATCACGGGAGCGGATGCTATTCATCCGGGCTTTGGTTTTTTGAGCGAAAACGCCCATTTTGCCTCTATCTGCGAAAGTTCTGGGCTCAACTTCATCGGTCCGAGCTCGGAGGCCATCGCTCTTTTAGGAGACAAGGCGGCCGCCAAAAAGACAGCACAGAAGGTGGGATGTCCTGTGATTGAAGGCTCTCCAGGGGTCGTCGGTCAGGTCGAGGAAGGACTCAAAATTGCAAAAGGTCTCGGTTTTCCTGTATTCATCAAGGCTGTCGCGGGCGGGGGTGGCAAAGGCATTCGCATTGCAACCGATGGCGATGACTTTTGCCGCCAGTTTGTTGCAGCTCGCACTGAAGCAGAGATCAACTTTGGCAATCCCGATATTTACCTCGAAAAGATGGTTGTCAATCCGCGCCATGTTGAGTTTCAGGTGGTGGGAGATAAACAGGGCAATTATGTGCATCTGGGTGAGCGCGACTGCACCATCCAAAGAAGGCGGCAAAAGCTCATCGAAGAGACCCCAAGTCCTCTCCTAACGCCTGCTCTGCGCAAAAAAATGGGAGAGGCAGCTGTTGCGATTGTCAAAGCTGCAAACTACCACTCTGTCGGAACCGTCGAGTTTCTTCTCGATGAACAGCAGAACTTCTATTTCATGGAAGTCAATACCCGCATCCAGGTCGAGCATACGATCACAGAAGAACTCACCGGAATAGATCTTGTACGCGAGCAGATCAAGATTGCTAGAGGAGAAACGCTCCAATTTAAACAAAGTGATATCTCCTTCCAGGGCCATGTGCTCCAGCTGCGCATCAATGCTGAAGATCCGCACAACAATTTTGCTCCAAGTCCTGGTCTTGTGAAAGATTTCATCCCGCCCGGCGGCCCCCGCATCCGTCTCGATACGGCTTGCTTTGCTGGATATAAAATCCCTCCCTACTATGACTCGATGATTGCCAAACTCATTATTCACGGCAGAGATAGGGCAGATAGCATTGTCATTGCACTCAGGGCACTTCGCGAGTTTAAAATCGGAGGCGTCCATACAACAATTCCCTTCCATCTCTACATGCTCCAGGAGGAGGCCTTTGTGCAAAATCGCTACTTCATCACCCATGTCGACCAGCTGATCCTCGATGGTTGCCGATTTCAGACTTGAAGGGAGCCTCGCATGAAAGGCATTATCTTAGCAGGTGGGAAGGGTTCTCGGCTTTATCCCATTACCTACGCAATCTCTAAACAGTTTCTCCCCATCTACGATAAGCCGATGATCTACTACCCCCTCTCGGTCCTCATGATGGCAGGGATTCGGGAGATCATGATCATCTCAACTCCTCAGGACCGCTCTCGCTTTGAGCGGCTCTTTGGCGATGGAAGCCATTTAGGCCTTTGCTTTGCGTATGGGGTGCAGGTAGAGCCAAAAGGGATTGCCGATGCTTTTCTCATTGCGGCTGATTTTTTAGCAGGAGAGGGAGCCGCTTTAATACTGGGGGACAATATCTTCTATGGACAGGATCTGATCCCTGCTCTGCAAAAAGCACGCAAGATCGAAACGGGAGGACTGATCTTTGGCTATGAAGTGCAAGACCCCGAGCGCTATGGCGTGATGAAATTTGGAGAAAGGGGAGAACTTGTCGACATTGTGGAAAAGCCGCGCATTGCGCCCTCTCGATTTGCTGTTACAGGCCTCTACTTTTATGACGCAGAAATTGTCGACATTGCCGCTTTGATCCAGCCCTCTTGGCGCGGAGAGCTTGAGATCACAGACGTCAATCGCCTCTATTTGGAACGGGGCAAGCTCTCCTACCAGATCTTAGGGCGGGGGTTTGCCTGGCTCGATACGGGCACTTATGATGCGCTGCAAAGCGCAGCCTCCTACGTCCAGACAATCCAGGAAAGACAAGGAATTAAGATTGGGTGTATCGAAGAGGTGGCCTATCAGATGGGCTACATTGATGAAGAAGAGCTTGCAACCCTTGCCGAGAAGCTGATGCCCTCCGACTATGGCCTTTACCTCAAGAAACTACTTTCGGACGCACTACTTCTTTCCTAAGATGCGGCGTCTTGCCCGTCTGCGGTAGGGCACGAAGTTGGCCTGTTTACCTGCGACGGCCTCATGCAAATTCTCAATGGCCATGAAAGCGCGAGGATCCTCTCGCAGCACAATCTCTTTTAGCTCAGCAATATCGAGCCTTTCGACAATCATGAAGAGCAGATCGCGAGGGGTGCCAGAAAAGCCTCCTTTACCATGGATGAGGGTGAGGCCAATGCCCATCTCTTGCATCAAGATCTTAGAAAGCTCTGCTGGTTTAGAAGACAAGATAAGAACTGATTTGAGCTCGTCGAGTCCTACAATCACAAGATCGATCATTTTAAATGCCACCACATAGGTGAGTAGCGACTGAAGGGCAATGTGCCAGTCCTTGAAAATCCAGCCATAGAGCCCAAAGATAAAGATGTTGGCAAAGAGCACGACCTGACCAATTGTATAACCGCGCTTGCGGTTGATGATGATCGCCATGATCTCTGTTCCATCGAGACATCCCCCATTGCGGATGATGATCCCAGCTCCAACGCCGAGAATGGCGCCGCCAAAGACAATGATCTCGAGAGTGTCTCCCGAAAAGGTGGGAGCGCTCTTAAGCAAAACAAGGAACCCTGCAAAGAGCAAGATGGCGACGAGCATATGGAAGACAAAGCTCGGCCGGATATAGCGATAAGCCAGGTAAATGAAGGGAATGTTGAGCGCAATGAGAAAATAGGGGAGGTAGGTATCTCCAAACAGGCGAGCGAGAATCAGGCCAATCCCAATTGTCCCGCCATCGATCAGCTGGTTGGGAAAAAGGAAAATGCGAATGGCAACCGCTGCGAGAAATGCGCCACCGCCCATCCAGATGAGATCGCGCAGGTGGTGCCAAAGAGCTGTTGGCTTTTTATACGTTCTAACCATAAAAAAAACGCGGGAGACGGGGCTCGAACCCGCAACTTCCGCCGTGACAGGGCGGTGCTCTAACCAATTGAACTACTCCCGCAAAAGAGCAAATACCAGGTACATGGGCGCAACAGGATTCGAACCTATGACCACCTGTGTGTAAGACAGGAGCTCTACCAGCTGAGCTATACGCCCTCAAGGCACTCTATTTTAGTGAGAAGGGCAATTTTTGACAAGAACTTGAGGGATTTGTGAAAAGAGTTGGATTTTGGTATGCTCAACGGAGCCTACAGGAGGCGGTATGAAGATATTTTTATTGGCATGTGCTTTAACAGCAGGAGCAATCTTACCCAGTAAGGCCACGGCATCTAGCCACAAAAAAGAGGCTTTTAGAAGATTTTATCTAGCTCCCGGTTCTTTATTCATGGATGGGCAAGGGCTATTTGTTTCCATTGCAGGAGAGCTTTACCCAGTAACCGCTGTGCACAGCGATGAGCGCGGGGTTTACATTGATGAGTGGGAATACAAGTGGACCTGCGCAGAGTGCAAAAAGCCCAATCCGATCTGGTTTTCCTTTTGTGCCTGGTGTGGAAAACCCAAACCTAAGCCAGAAGAGTGAAAAAGGCCTGCCTTCTTCTTCTGCTTTTGTGTAGCTGTGGCTCTAAATCTCTCCGCGATTTTGATGGGGAAGCCGAGAGGATTTGCAAGCTCCTGACCAAGGAGTTGCAAAAAGTAGAGACACGAGAAGAGCTCCTTGAGGCCGAGGGGAAGCTAGGGCCTCTTTTCCAGCAGCTTGTCGATCTGATGCTCTCTGCCGAGAGTTATGCCAAGCAGCATCTCGAGGAGGCAGAACTCTTTTCGAATGCCTATGATGAGCCTCTTCTCGAGGAGATGATGCGCGTCTATCGCATCGAGGGCGGGCGCGAAATTGTGGAGCGGGCACAGAGAGAGGCACTCATTCGTCTTGATAAAACAAAACAAAAATAATCAGCTTTTAGATAAAATCTATCCCCAGAAGCTTCTGCTCTTAAGACGTAAGGAGGTAGACATGGCAACTGCAACTGTCGTTTCGTCAACTCAACCCGTACCAAGCAGTGTTCAGATCTGCTCTGGCCATCACAAAACAAGGCTCTTAATCGGGGAGGGCAACTTTTCCTTTGCTCTAGCTTTGATTCATAAGCATGACACCAAACATCGGCATCCTCCTGAGAGCTCTTTAGCCCATTCGATTACCGCTACCGAGCTCAAAGCGTTTTGTGATTCCTGTAATCATACCTATTCAGATCTGAGCCTTGCCTTTATAGATCCTGGCGTTCTCAAACAGATCCTATGCAATACATGTGCAGAGATCGCAGAAAGCATGGAAGAGCTCGAAGACAAAGGAGCTAAAGTGAAACTAAAGATCAATGGTCTCACCATTGATCAGCAATTCAAAGGAAAAACTTTTTCCAGAATCCATTGGAACTGTCCCCATGACGGAAGCAGTTATCAGCAGCAGAGTCTTCCCCCTATAATCGAGTCTTTCTTCTCCTCGTGCGCAAAAGTGCAAAACCCTAAGGACAGGGTACATATTACCCTAGCGCAGCCCCCCGATAAATGGGCATTTTATCAGGGATATATTTACAATATCGCCCGAGCGGCCTCCCTAGCTGGCTATCAGATTTTAAAAAAGAGAAGATTTGATGATTCTAGGTATCCAGGTTATCACCATGTACAAACCAATAGAGACACCCAGGCTGCAGTGACTGATCAAGGCATGCGGGAATTTGTATTTCAGAAAATGGAGCCAGCGGTTTTTCGCAGATGCCTACAAGCTGCAGAGCAAAGCGCTAAAAATGCGCTAGAATCTAGTGGGATTAGAGTAGATCCCCACATCTTTCTCCCTCAGGAAGTCACCAAATCTTCGGAAAAGACCTGCCAAGTTCGCTCAAAACATTTCAATAATCCGCCAGAAGCACGGAGTTACTTTTACTGTTCAACAGATGAAGACTCTTCCGATTGCGAGTCTTCTTAATTTCCTAGGAGGAATTAATGACCATTCAACCCAAACCCTTCTTCGTGAATCTAGAGCCCATCACCATCCTAGGGGTCAAAACCATCAAGCAAATGTTTTGCATCTACACAGGGAAAAATGGCAAGAAGCTTGATTTTAAGCCAGAGGCTGCAAAAACAGAAGGGTGTGCTCTGGGCACAATATTTAAGAAGGCGGAAACAGTAGATAAAAGTGCTCTAGATACAAAAAAGCCAGAAAAATTGTGGCTTGGAAAAGTGGGAGAGCCCAAAGATTTTTTGCGCAACGATCCCTTGACTGAACGAAGGAAGACTAAAAAAGAGATTAATCTAGACACTATTCGAGAGAAGCTTGCCTATGATCTCTATCAAGAGCTCGGAAGAGGCCTTTTCCTCGTTCCCAAAACGCGCTTGTCCCAGCAGCCGATCATGGATAAATTCAGCAAAACGCACCCTCTTGCCGTAGAGTGGGTAAGGCAGGGGGTTTCCGATTCCTTAAGGATCATGAGTCGTTTTGTAGAGAGGTATCAGGATTTTGAGAAGGCGCAAACCCTTGATGGGAGAGAGCCGATCTCTTTTATAGAATACATCAAGCGGCATCACCGCCCACCTGAAACTATTCTCACTCCTGAAGGCTACTCTGTGCCTTTGAAAGGTCTCATGAGCTTACTCGCGATCAGCAGATGCTTGGCTGATATAGATGTTCTAGGAGGTTATGGAGGAAATGCGGGATTTGTTTGGACCTATGAAGGGCAAGAAA
>JABDDY010000037.1 GCA_013287365.1 Chlamydiota bacterium | reverse complement strand
TGTGCCACTGTGGTGGCTGCGCTTTTTCCAAGATCGAAGGCTAAAACTGCGGATAATTTTTCAATCGGGCCACACCAGGTAGTGACCTTCTTGGCGATGCTGGGCACATTTCCGAGTAACCATTGCTGTTTTTTATTTAGGGAAGATTTTGAGGTTCGAATGGCGAGAATATCGTCGATGAAGGCCGAAATTTCTTGCTCGGTCACACTCTTGCCAAGTGGCCCGGGAGTTTGGGCCTGGAGAATCGGCTGAAAAAGAGTGTTTAATTGCTCGGAGAGACTTCCTAGGTATTCTTTAACAGAAGAATAGGAATTAACAGGGCTTAATCCAGCCAAAACAGATGGGTCTGTAACGAATGGGGTCATATGTTCTTTCAGTTGCGCAATGAGCGGAGATTTTTCGAGAATCGACTTGCAGGATTTTAAACCTTCTCTAAAGTCCAGCAGCTGTTTCCCTGTTAGCTTTGGACAAAGGGCTTGAATCACGTGGGGAGGAATTTCCGTTAAAAGAATAAGAGGGTCTTTTTGAAGATTGGCGCGGATTTTAGTGACATCGGGTTTTCGATTTTTAAGAGGTTTGCGATTCTCCTTGATCTCCTGTTTGACCGATCTTACAACAGGGTGAAGGTCCAAAAGCTGCTCTTGTAGCTCTTTTAAAGTGCACAAAAGCTGCTCTTGTAGCTCTTTTAAAGTGCAAGAGAGGGTTAAGGGCGGGGCTTTTTTGAGCTTAGACGTAGTAGAGTCAAGCAAGTGGAACACGTCCTCAGGTAAGGTCCCCTCTTTCATTAATCTGGCCGAGAAGGTGATGAGCGAGGTCAACTCCTTTAAAATCTCTTGCTTTGCCTCTAAGGGGATTGACCGCTCGTTGAGCGTATTTGCAAGGATGGGATCTACGAACAACTGAAAGAATTTTGCCGCTAAAGTCTGAGGATTTTCCATTTTTTCACGGCGCATCAGGTTCTCTAGATAGATTGTAAAGCAAGAGTCGGAAAGCGCACGGCGCTCGTTAATGTTGTCCAGGAGCAGATCTATCACTTGAGACCAGACTCGTTTGGAGCTTTTTTGATACAACCCTAACCCTTGGATCCAGATCCGCGATCCATAGATCAGATAGCGATCTGTCAAAATAGGATCGTCGAAGAATCGCCTCGTCTGCTTCTCAGTCACCTTTCCCTCTAACCATTTTTGCAGCCTAGTTCTTGTTTGGTTAGGGGTCTCTTTTTGTTCTTCTAGAAGGCTCTCTCCAGCCGGACCAGAAAGCAGTTTCTTAAAATCATCTGAGAGATGGGTAAGGGTGACGGGAAGTGCTTTGATCTGTTTATCCAGAGCACCGCTATTAAAGGCGGAGCAAAACTGAGGAAGCGCTTGCAAAAGCCGCATGATCTTGATTAATTCACTGATCACTTGTGGGGTTTTGACCTCTGATGGCGAGATTTTAGCTTTACACGCTTGTATGAGGAAGAAAAGAGGTTTTTGCGGGAACGTAAAAAGAAATTTGAGTATATCCTCTTCTTTTAACCGATTGAGATAAGCAATGAATGGCCAAATCGTCTGCACTTGGCGCGTTTTATCTTGGACAAGAGCGATCACCTTGCCTGGTATTTGTTCAGGATAACAAGTGTCCACATTTACAATTCCATCTAAATTCACTTCATCAAATACACGATAGACAAGAATGGGAAATAGAGATTCGACCATTTTGCTAAGGCCACTCTCTCTTTTCCTACAATCTTCTAACTCCTGTAGACAAAGCAGGAGGCTATTTTTTTCTTGGAAAGACCATATTGAGTGAGTCGTCCAAATGCAAAAATCTTCTAAATTCAGCCCTATCCGCCGCAATAAAAGAGTCAGCCAGTGGAAATAATTTGAATACTGACGGTTATGATCATCAAATTGTTGAATAATTGCTTGGAGTTCTTGGCAAATCCTCCTATTTTCATTGTGGTATTGACTCTCAGAAGATATCAACTCTGGTACTTGGAACCACGGCCTCGGTAAGCGAAAACCAAGGAGGTCAATGAACGTCTCTATTCTAATTCTTCTCGAATTGTAATATGTTGTTATTCTTGTCGAAGTTTTTACCCCAGAATCATTAGGGCTTAGCCTAATCGTCAATTTTTTTGGTGCTCTCAGATATTTGGCCAGTTGCAAAAACATTAGAAAGGATGCAAAAGCCCTCACGATAGAAATCACCTCCTTCGGAGGTAAATATTTCAAGATCTTCGGGGCCCAAAAATTGCAAAGTCGAGGGTCGAGGATCATTTCATTGCTTAACTGGACATCTTTGTGGACCTTTTCCAACCAAAATGAGCAACGACTTTGCGCGCTCTCAAGCCTACAGAAGCAGAAGTAGTGGAAGGTTACTTGATGAGCAAAGTCATCTTGAGTGTTTTGGGATATTTTTTTCACATAGTTGAAGATTCGTCTTTCCAGCGAGATGCCGAAAATTTCCAGCGAGACGTTAAGACCTGTAATTACAATCGCTTTTAATACATTTTCTGGAGACAACTTGTGTAAATTGGCAAGCTCTCTTCCAATGACCCAAGGTTTGTATGCTCCGTGTAAGCATTTCGAAGCTCCTCTCATTGCAAAAAAAGTTTCTATATTTGGAGGGATTAGACAGGAATTAGTTAAAACTTCTCCCGGCAAGGAATTTAAATTAAAAAGCTCAAAACGAACAGACATAATCCCACTCTAAATTTTTTATTGTTTGCGAGGCGATTTTATATCTTTTTAGATAAAAAACACAAGAGAATAACACCCTTGCAAAGTAGGGCGCTTGAATGTCTGTAAGTAGTCTCAAGGCCCGACAGGTAGAGCAGAGATTTCTTTAACCGCAAATTTGTGCTCCAAGAAATCGTGGCGGTACAGTTATGATTTAATTTGTTCAATTTCAACCCTGTATATTTTTGATAGGTTTTTTATTAATTCCAAGTCTTCCGAATATATTCCGAAATAAGTCGTATCAAATGCTCTAATCTCTATTAAAGTTCCTTCACAGGTTATAGAACGGAATGGTTCATCTTCTGTCTCTAATTCAATACCTTGAATATTTTGAGATGAAAAATTGCTATCAATGCACAAAAACACTCCCCATATGAACTGTTCGATTTCAGAGCAGTATTTAATAAACTGTAAATCGGTACCGATTACATTTAATTGAATGTTATTAAGGTTGTATTTCCTTGCACCTTTTCCAACGGCCTCAACATCAGCCCCATACCACATATGCTGCGGCAAAAAATCTTTAACAGAATCAATAATTGAAATTAATTGAGTTCCAAGACAAACAACTCTATCTAGAGGGAAACATTTACTTGTAAGTAAAATTCGGTACTTGGGATTAAACATTAGTATTTCCAATTTTCTAGTGGTTTGGGGTCTCCTCTCTGAGGTGTTCCTCCTGTTGGGTTAGGTTCATGAGCATGCTCATGAGGATTTGGATGAATAAGAGGTTCCCCGTGATCTGTAAAATCAATAGTCTTTACTGGCTTTCCATTTCTATCAAATTCTCTAGCTTGAGGGTATTTCTCTCCTGGTCTTCTTTTGCTTCCTTTGGTTCCAAGTTGTGTATGAGGTGCATCCGCATCAGGGACAGGAATGCCATCTTCTGTCATAGGCAACGGTCTACCAGGCGCATATACATCTGCGTTTTTCCATGAGATATTGGGGGTTCTAATATCTTTAGCATGAACTGTTGTGAGAGAAAATCCATGACCGATGAGAGCAGCTCCTGTCGTTTCTGCAAGAACAAATCCTACTGTTAGTGTTCCAAATGACCCGATTTCAACGATCCCTCCGGTGATCATCAAAGCGCCTCCCAGAACCATTTCGCCTAAACCAAGGAGATACCCCCCTAAACTATCGCCTCTGGGGTCGTGATATTTGAAGGGATTATTCAGAACATATTGGTATAAATTGAAACTATCTATAAATCCAGCGGGGTCTATCGTGAGCCATCTTCCCAAACGAGGATCATAATAACGTCTGCCGAAGTAGACGAGACCAAATTCAGGATCAAATCGTTTTGAAGCAAAACGCCAAGGAATATCATCGTTTGAGTTTTCCTGTATCGATTCACCAAACGCTGTGAAATTGTAGCTTGCTACAATTGCCCTTGTATCCGGATCAATCAGACGACGGATATTCCCCTGTACATCTAACAGAGGAGCAAATACCTGACCCTTAACTTCGATTCCTACTGTAGCAGGATTATTCTTATGCGTGGCCAAGCCTAAGACTCTCAAATTTTTTGGCTTATCTAGTGTAACAAACGCCCCAATTTCATTTTGGTCATCGTACAGGTAATATTCGTGGTCGGATTCTTGCCAGCCATAAGCAGATAAACTATAGACCGTTTTGCTCAGTCGCCGATCCAGGGGATCATAGGCAAACTTGATTTTTTTCTTTTCAGAAGAAACTTCAGTCAATCGGCTGAGAGGATCGTAGATTAGCCGTGTGGCTTCTCCCCCGATTTTCCTGAGAATTTGGTTCCCATTCAAATCATATAAGCCGCGTATCTCATCCAAAGACACAAGCTCATTGAGAGCATTAACTTCGTGAGAATCTCCATTTTTTTGAATCCTATTATGAAGAGAATCGTGAGCGTAAACGATGGATTGGCCAGGGCCACTCTCTGAAGAGAGTTGGGAAATACCATCATAAGAGTATCTGTGCTCTGCCTTGTCGACAATATTAGTCACTAAATTTCCAACTGAGTCGTATTGACAATTTTGGATAAAATAAGGACTAGAGATGGAGGCTTTTTGTCCACTCAGCTCCGTTAGATGAGCAATGTGGCCCAAATTGCCGATGATATCTTCAGAAGAGAGATTTCCATCCAAATCATATTCTGCATAGGCATGAGAATAGAGGGTTTCTCCTCGTTCTGAGACGCGTGTGACTTGTCTTAAGAATAGAGGGTCGTAGGTGTAAAATATCTCCCCTTGGCTTGCTATCTTTAGCGAGATGGGACGGTTAAATCCATCGTAATCTTTTTTAACTTCAATCCCATGAGGAAAAATTTCTCGGATGACATTTCCAAATGGATCAACTTCTCTTCGAATAGCAGTGTCACGATCCTCATCTAAAGCATATCGCAGATGGCCTAATCGGTTGTATTCAAATGCGTGGTGTATTTTGTCATCGGAAGAGTCTATACGACTCAGAAAACCCAACGGATGATAATTGTAGGTCAACGTAACACCATCTGAGAGGGTTTTCGTTGCCATCTTTCCTGATGGCAGGTAAGTGTAGACAGTTGTTCGTGTATCTCTGGTCCCAAATCCCCTCGTTAGACTCTCGATTTGATGATCTGCTGTATAGGCATATTTAACAGCTTGTGTGTTGCGGAAACGGTCATTTTCGTAGATATGGTCTCTGCGATAGAGAAGATTACCTTGAGAATCATGAATCAAGTCATGACAAGCAATATGACCCCCCTTGGAATTTAGCACTTCTACCTTGGCGGTACGGGTCAAGGCATCTTGTGTTTCAAGGGTGGCAATATGACGAGGATCTATTGTTCTCTTTTGTAAGACTTTCTGACCGAGAGTGTTGGTGAAATTTTCATCATAGGTTGTTCTAGTAATGAATCCTTGAGCATCTTGATGCTGGATAGGCCTATGACAAGAATCATAGGCAAACGTTTGAGTGGCCTCTTTCCCATGGATATAGCGGGTAATCGTTTCTTGATTTCCATCCCCGTCATATGAATAACTGATTTTGTAGAGGGTATGCCCAGAAACATTGGTTTTAAGCCTCTCTAAGATTTGCCCTTCCAAATCTCTCTTGTAATGGGAGAAGAGAGTGTTATTCCCGTTATGTTGGCAAGTCGTAGCAAGCCAGCCTAGAGAGTTGTAACTAAAGTCGGTGACCTGTCCGCAAAACTCTTCTCGAATTTTCCGTCCCGATCCATCATAAGAATACTGCTTTAGATTGCCTTCTTTATCAGTTTCTGTGAGGAGGTTAAAGCCGGTATAGGTGAAGGTTTCTTCAGCTAGAGTTTTATCATCTGCGGAAACATAAGTTTTGGAGAGAACTCTGCCAAGAACATCGCGTTTATAGTAGATCGTAAGGCCAGCTAAATCTGTATGGCAGCTTAATTGTCCGTTTTTTGCATAACGGAAAGTTTCGCTTCCTCCATGAGGATGAATAATTTCTATATGAGATCCATAGGCATTATAACGATAAGTTGTTGTATTTCCGTTAGCGTCTGTTTTCGTCAGCTCTCGCCCAAAAGGGTCGTAGGTTGAAAGGGTTGATACAGAAGTCGCTTGTCCGTCAATAGAAGCAATCGAAGGAAAGTCTGTTTTTATAACCTCGTTTACAAGTGGATCATAGGCATAGTGAGTGGCATTTTGAAAAGAGTCCTTCCTCTGGATCTTGCGATCATGGAAGTCATATTCTGAAGAGGTTTCATGGACAATTCCATCATCGCCCTTCTCGATCTGGGCTTTAAGCCTGCCCTTTGTATCATGACGGAAGGTTGTATGTATCCTCTGAGAGAAATTAAGAGTGGCCTCAGGGCGCCCTCTCGGGTCATATCTATAAGTCGCCTCTTGTCCTAAACGATTGGTCTCAGAAAGAACATCTCCACGCTCGTTGTAAGTTTTATAGAGGGTGTAGACATGCCTGCCTTCAGCATCATACACTTCTTCCTGTGCAACGTTGCCATGCTGGTCGTAGACTAAATGGCTCTTTTTTAAAGGCTTTTCGGTTCCAGCTTCCCAATATGTTTCTTCGACCCACTCCGGCATATGGAGGAAGGGGGCGGATTGGCGTAGTGTGTAAGTCGTCAGGGTCCTTTGCGTAACATGCGATAGATCATTTTTGTCTTCACTTGCACCATCATCAGAGATTGTCTGGATAAGGTTATGGCAATCGTCATAGAGGGAAAATTCTCGCAAAATGATCTTATCGCCCTCTTTTGTCAGTTTGGAAGTGACAAGGTCGGTCTGGGGAAGATAGGACAAACAAAGGACTTTCCCCTCTTCAGTCTCTTCTCTTAGGAGGAGATTCCTCCCGTCTTCAGAAAAAGTTCTTTTGGTCGTAAAAGTCTCTTGGGTTCCCTCTCCTGTCAGATCACCGGTAAACAGTTCCAGGATTGGGTTGCCAAAGCGGTCGTACTCGAACGATTTTCTATAGAGGGTATTTTTATGGCCATCTCGCATTTCAAGGGCTTTTAGCCAATGGTTATCGTCCCAAGAGAAGAGCTTTTCTTTTTTCAAGACCTCGTTTTGCCCAAAATATTGAATAGAAGTTATGAGGAGATCTTTAGAGAAGTGGTAAGCAATCAAGGTCCCATCGCTGTTTGTAACAGCCGTTCTTCCCTCTTTTTGCCCTGCAACGGGTGGCGCATAGAAGAATTTATGAACGGGGAGAAAAGCATCATTTTGGCCTACAGGCAAGAGGAGTCTATGGACTCTATAGTGATTGATTTCCTTGCCGAACCCCGAATGTAAGATGTTGAAAATCTCCTCTTTTCCAGAGTAAGAACTTAAGAGAAAGCGTTCGCAATAGTCTAAGGATTCATGTCGGTAAGAGGGGCTACTGACAGATGTGAGAATAGGGGGACAAACAACCTTGTGCCTTTCTTTTTGTTCCATTCCATCGATTTTCTCTTTAATTTTCCATTCGATTGATCTTTTTTGGTAGTTGTAATCGACAGTGAGTCCAGAAGAAGAGGTAAACTGGCAACGACCGTCCCAGGGCGTGCCTGCAATGCGAAGCGAAGAATAGACATATCGTTCCTTCGGATCCAGACTTTCAATGGAGTGAAGCTGTCCTCCCTTGTTATAGTGGTACTTAAGAACTTTTCCATTCGGGAGAATTTCCTTTGCAAGGAGATATAAGCAGGAATTTGTGATCCATCCTTTTTTCAGGTAGATCCGAACCGTTCCATCTGTTGCATGAACAGCCACTCTATTTCCCTCTTCTTCGTAAGATATTCGAGTGTTTCGGGGATCATATTTACCACTTGGGACCTCTCCTGCTGCATTGCTAATGGCATGAGGAGGAGAGATTAAGGAGGTCTCTGAAAATCCAGGGCCTGACAATCGAAAGTCAAGCGTCATGCCAGCGGGTTCTGAAAGGCGCACTTCCATCGAGCGAGGGCTGAGCTCGAGTCTCAAATGAGGATAGAATTGCCATCCCTTATAGTTGTTACGAAGGTGATGGTATAAATACCTTTTGTTGTGCTCTTCTGGATCATGTTTGTGCTGGGGAAAAGAGCTTGGGATATAGGGAGGAACATAGGTGCGATGAAGAACGATGCTTTGGGCGCCCTTGATGATGAGGTCAGTTTGCTTTAAAACGGGCTGTCCGCTGAGTGGACTAATCAACCCACCGATCAAATAACTGGGCTCGCTCGTTAGAGCAGAGACCTGTTCTGGTGTGGAAAGACAGAGCTCTTCTTTTGGCAGCTCTTCATCTGAAAAAACCGGAGTGGCTAAAAGGCAGCAAGCCAAAGCAATCAAATAACGCATCACTGTCGACCTTGAAAACGATGGATGATACTGAAAACGGACTTTCTGAATGAAGGGAAATTTAATAACTTAAGTGCAAATGGTGGCGCTGTAGCAAAACGCATCGCCCGAAACTTCATCATCCGACGCGTAATCGTGGGTGATGAAGTCTCGGGCAATGCGGTTCAAATGTCGTTAGATCTTGCTCTCGAAAAGCTGTTGCTACTGGTTTCGAATGCTTCCTCGTATATGACAGGGGTCATTATCTCGACTTTGCAACTTTTTGGGCCCGCCTATCTCGCCTATTGGCTCTCGGACGTTTGGCCTGCGGCTAAACTAGTCGATTTATTTCTACTGGAAGGGGTTAAAAACCCCTACCGGTAGAAATAAACTCCTCCGAGAGCACATATTTCGAGGCCTTCGGGTCCAAAAAGTTGCAAAGTCGAGATTATTGAAGTTGATGGTGGTTTTGCTATAGATATCTTTCTGCACGAAGACTTTGAAGGCGGAAAGCATAAATTAAATGCATTTTTCAAGACAAAGCCATGAATCAGAAAGACTGGATCACGGGGTGCAGATCAAGACCTCGTTTTTAGTGCCCTTTTTTCTTTTCCTTTTTCTTTCTCTGTTTGATGACAAACTGTTCTTTCTTACGAGCCTGTATCTTAGCGCTACTTAGCTGCTTTTTTTGCACCTTTTTCTTTTCCAGCTCCTCTCTTATACAATCTTGCGCAAAAGTAGAGGGTTTTGTGGTTTCCTTTATTCTTTCCATTTCACGGCGAATTTCCCTTTGAACTCTCTTGGGATTCATGCGCTTAATTTCAAGGACAAATTCTCTGGGCTCCCCAAACTTGAGTTCTTGATAATGACTTAAGACGAATTCGTAGATTTCTGGATCGGCTGGCTCAACCCCAAAGATATACACAAACTACCTCAAAAATTGGGAATATGCCAAGGCGGCGCCCGGAATTTGAGTCAGGCGGAGCCGGCGCCGAAGCAGCTCAACTTGAATAAGTTGAGCGATACAGGCGGGCTAAAATTCCGTGGCTGCCAACGCCGGCAGAAACCAATTTGTGAGGTAGTTTGTGTATATGTCTTGCAATGGCATAACCTTCCTTATTCGTTCTCTCAAAAGTACCCACCCAATAGCGCTTGTCAAAAAAAATCGTAGCTTTAATATTGGCCATGTTGAGACCAGCCTATATTCCTCTGTTTAAATGTCAATCATTCGTCGAATCTCATCGATAACTACATCTGGCCTATCTACTTGAACCAAATGGCTGCTCCCTCCAGCGATTTATAATTTCTGCCAGCAATGCTGTCGGTTTTCCTTTTTCGCAATTCAACTTGAATAAGATGGTGATGCTGCAGCAAAGGCATCGCCCGAGACTTTCTCGCTTCCTGGGGATAAATTTAAAAAGTTACATTTTTTGTATTGACGGAAGGGGCCACTTTAATTGCTTGTGAGCAAGATCAGTATTACCTGATATTATTGATGTTCTTAAATCATTAAATAAATTCATTGTTTTAGTCTTAAATTCATCAGTAGCATCTGGTAAAATAAGTAAATATTGAGGCAGAGAGTTTTCAATAAAAACACTCAGCTCTTTTTCTACAAATTCTGTTCTTTTTTCAGCCATTTTATCTAAAATTTCCTTAGCGGCAAATAGAATGTCATTTATATGTAAACTTGCTCGTAATGAATCTAATTTATTTTTGCTACTAGATAACCAGGGATCTGTCACTTCGCTTGCTTTAGAAAACCAGAAAGAATCGATGGGAATATTTTTATTTTGATTCATTAAATAAAGTCCTACCCTACAGATTTGCTGGTCAAGGTGATCAATAAAATCTTTTTTGATTTCAACAAATCGATTTTCAAGGCTAATATGGTTAGATTGAGAATTTTGATAGGATTCTTTCATCCATGTATAAACAAGATTAGAGTCCAGTTTTGTTTCTTTTAAAATAGAATCAACGATTGCGAAAGCATCAGTATGTACACTCCCTCCTAATAAAAATCTCATTCTTTTTAAAAAATCGAACTGTCGATCAATAGAATTTAGGGCATTCATTTTATATTTTGAGGAAAATCGAATATTTCATCCAGTTACAGACTCTTGATGGTTAGGGGGGAGATGGGCGCGGACATTGAATTTTTTCTGGCCGCTACAATGGTTAAACAGCTGAATCTGGTGCACCAGCATCCATTTCTCCCAAAAAAAGGCCCGTTTTGCCCATTTTCCTGTGGGGGCCACTTTCCCAAGGAGATAGTGGGAGAGAAGCGCA